>VBDA01000031.1 GCA_005883655.1 Betaproteobacteria bacterium
AGCGCGCGCGTGCTCGATCTGGGCTGCGGCGATGGCGGCTTGCTCGCTTATCTGCGCGACTCGCGCGGAGTGGTGGGCTACGGCATCGAAATCGACGATGGGGGAGTGCTCGCTTCCATCGGCAACGGCGTCAACGTCATTCAGAGCGACCTGGAGAGCGGCCTCGCCGGATTCGACGATCAGTCATTCGACAGCGTGATCCTTTCGCAAACCCTGCAGGCTATGCGTCACACCGAGCAGATCGTGATGGAGATGCTGCGCGTCGGCCGCGAGGCCATCGTGACCTTTCCCAACTTCGGTTACTGGGCGCACCGCTTGCAGGTACTTCGCGGACGAATGCCGGTGTCGGGGAATCTTCCCTATCAATGGTACGACACGCCGAATATCCACCTCTGCACCGTTGCAGACTTCGACGCCTTTTGCGATGAGCGCGGCTTTCACGTGCTCGAACGCGTCGTGCTGCGCGAGGCGCGGCGCGTGAACGTGCTGCCTAACCTGCTCGGCGTATTGGCGATCTATCGCTTTCGCCGCGCGTGAGCCCAAACGGGCTCAGCGGTGCCCGGGCTTCCTAATCGCACTACAATGCGGGCGATGACCGGCCCGAAAAAAAAGCGTCTCTCGGAAGCGCTGTTCAACCGGCGGATGCTGATCTGCATCTTCACCGGCTTCAGCTCCGGCCTCCCGCTTTGGCTGCTGATCAATCTGCTGCCGGCGTGGTTGCGCTCCGAGCAGGTCGACCTGACCTCGATCGGCTTGTTTGCATTGATGCAACTGCCCTTTACCTGGAAATTCCTGTGGTCGCCTTTGCTCGATCGTTACGCGCTGCCGATGCTCGGCCGCCGGCGGGGCTGGATGTTGATCACCCAGATCGCGCTGCTTGTCTCCATTCCGCTGTTCGGCTTGCTCGAGCCCAAGCTCGATCTGTGGGCGATTGCCGGCCTGGCGGCGACGGTGGCTTTTTTTTCGGCGAGCCAGGACATCGTGCTCGACGCCTACCGCCGAGAGCTCCTGCCGGACGACGAGCTTGGTCTCGGCACGTCGATCCACGTTCAGGCCTATCGCGTCTCGAGCCTCGTTCCGGGCGCACTCGCGCTGGTGCTCGCCGACCATATTCCCTGGCACGCCGTATTCCTGATTACCGCGTTGTTCATGCTGCCGGGCATCGCCAACACGCTGCTCGTCTCCGAGCCCGCGCGCTCGCGCAACGCGCCGCGTACGCTCACCGAGGCTGTGGTCGAGCCGTTTCACGAATTCATCACCCGGGCGGGCTGGCATCAGGCCTTGCTCATTCTCGGATTCATTTTTTTGTACAACCTCGGCGCCAGCATGGCCACCGCGCTGGCGACACCTTTCTATCTCGACATGGGATTTTCCAAATCGGAGATCGGGCTGATCGCCAAGAATGCAGGCTTGTGGGCGAGCGTCGCCGGAGGTCTGCTCGGCGGCTTGTGGATGCTGCGAATCGGCATCAACCGGGCGCTGTGGCTTTTTGGCGCGGTGCAAGTGATATCGATCCTGGGTTTTGCTTGGCTCGCTGACGCGCACCGTGCGGACCGGGCCATGCTGGCCGTGGTGATCGGCTTCGAGGCGCTGGGCGTTGGCCTCGCGACCGCCGCATTCATCGCCTTCATCGCGCGCGCGACCGACCCGCGCTACACCGCCACGCAATTCGCGCTGTTCACCAGCCTGGCGGTGGTTCCTCGAACGCTGATCAACGCGACGACGGGATGGATCGTGGAGCAGACCGGCTGGTTCGATTTTTTTCTATTGTGCGTCGCGCTGGGATTGCCCGGCATGGCGTTGCTACTGCGCGTCGCACCTTGGAACGAGCCGATCCCTGCCGATGAATGACGCGATGGGCCGTCTGTTGCGCTTGAGTTTTGCGGCACGCGTACTGCGGTGCCGTCCGATAGTGGCCGCGGCTCGCACGCGCGGAGAGTCGACTTGAAGCCGCCACCGGCCGGCTATTCAGGAACGCCCTTGCCGCGGAAACTTGGCCTCAAGCCGGGGATGCGCGTGCTTGCCTTGAACCCGCCCGCGCATTTTCGTGCACTGCTGGCCGACGCGCCGGCCGACCTTGCCTGGCTCGCGCGCGTGGCGCCCTTCGATTGCGCGGTTGCGTTCGCAGAGTCGACGAAGGAGTTGCGTGCGATTTTCGCCAAGCTCGAGCCGAAGCTGACTCAGGACGGCATGATCTGGATCGCATGGCCCAAGAAGGCGGCCGCCAGGAAAACAGACCTGCACGAAAACCTTGTTCGCGACATCGGGCTCGACGCAGGCCTGGTCGACATCAAGGTGTGCGCGATCGACACCACCTGGTCGGGACTCAAGTTCGTGCGGCGCGTGCGCGACAGGGTCAAGTCCTGAGCACGACGATATTCAGCATCAGCTGCCGATTTTCTCGAGCGCCTCGGACACTTCGAGCCACTCCGCCTCGAGTCGGGCGAGCTGCCAGGTGAGATCGCCTTGCCGGGCGATGGTGTCGCGAAGCGCGTGCTTGCCTTCTTCGCCGTAAGCATCGGGCTTGGTGAGCCAAGCCTCGATCGTCTCCCGCTCCGCGCCGATCGCGTCCATGTCCTTCTCGATTTGCGCCAGCTTGTCGGCAAGCGGTTTACGCAGCGCGTACACCTGCTGACGCGCGGTTGCCTCTGCGCGCTTTTGTGTCCTCCTGTCCGCGGCGGGTGGAGCGCCGCCCGCGCGAGCGACGCTCGCTTCCCCCTGCGTGCGTCCGGTCAACACCCAGCGCCGATAATCGTCCAGATCGCCATCGAAAAGCGAGACCGAGCCTTCGGCGACCAGCCATAACTCGTCTGCGGTCGCGCGCAGAAGGTGCCGGTCGTGCGCGACGACGATCAAGGCACCGGTATAGTCCTGGAGTGCCTCGGTCAGCGCTTCGCGCATGTCGATGTCGAGGTGGTTGGTCGGCTCGTCGAGCAGAAGCAGGTTGGGTTTTTGTCGGGCCAGAAGCGCGAGCGTGAGGCGCGCCTTCTCGCCGCCCGAGAAATCGCGCACCGGCGAGCTCGCCCGTTCGCCGCGAAAGTCGAAGCTGCCGAGAAAATCGCGCAGCGCCTGATCGCGCGTTGCCGGCTCGAGGCGCTGCATGTGCCACATCGCCGATTCGTCGAGCCGCAGTTGCTCGACCTGGTGCTGCGCGAAATAGCCAATGCGCAAGCCGTTGGCGGCGAGCCGCGAACCGGATCGAGGCGTGAGCTCATCGGCGATCGCACGCAGCAGCGTCGACTTACCGGCCCCGTTCGGGCCGAGAAGGCCGATGCGCTCGCCGGCCAGAATCGCCCAGTCGACGTTCTCGAGCACGGGCGCCCCGCCATAGCCGAGACTGACATGCTCGAGCTTCAGCAATTGCCGCGCGGCCGTCGGATGTGCCTTCAGCTCGAATGAAAACGGGCTGTCGACGTGTGCGGCCGCGATCATTTCCATGCGCTCGAGCGTCTTGATGCGACTCTGGGCCTGCTTCGCCTTGGTTGCCTTGGCGCGAAACCGATCGATGTACGAGCGCAGATGGGCGATCTGTCGTTGCTGCTTCACATACGCCGATTGTTGCAGCGCCAGCGCCTGCGCGCGCTCGCGCTCGAACTGGGCATAATTGCCCGTGTAATGACGAAGCTTGCGCTGGTCGAGATGCGCGATTTCGGTGGCGACCGCGTCCAGAAAATCGCGGTCGTGCGTGACCAGCAGCAGCGTGCCGGGATAATGCTCGAGCCAATCCTCGAGCCAGAGCACGGCGTCGAGATCGAGGTGATTGGTGGGCTCGTCGAGCAGCAAGAGATCGGAGCGGCACATCAGCGCCTGCGCCAGATTGAGGCGCATCCTCCAGCCGCCTGAGAACGTCGTCACGGGATTGTCGTGCCGCTCGGCGGGAAAGCCGAGGCCTGACAGCAGCGTGGACGCTCGTGCGCGGGCGCTGTATCCATCGATGATCTCGAAGCGATGATGCAATTCGGCAAGAAGCTCGCCGCTTGTATGCGCGTCGGCCGCTTCGTCAGCCTGTGCAACAGCCAGCGCGCGTTCGATGATGCGCAACTCCCTGTCACCGTCGAGCACGTAGTCGATCGCGCTTCCCTCCGCCGGCGCGGTTTCCTGGGCGACATGCGCGATCACCCATCCCGGAGGCATCGAAAGCTCGCCCTTGTCCTGCGACAGCTCACCGCGCAGCAGCGCGAACAGGCTCGATTTGCCGCTGCCATTGGCGCCGATCAATCCAAGCTTGTGGCCAGGATGCACGGTAAGCGAAGCATCGTCGAGCAGCAGCTTCACGCCGCGGGAGAGCGAGAGATTCGAAATTCGAAGCATGTTTGAAGCGGCCGGCGGCGTGGAGCTGGGAATGCGATCAGTAAAGATCGTAGTCGTAGTCGATGATCAGCGGCGCGTGATCGGAGAATCGGCGATTCGTGTAGATCGCGGCGGCTCTCGCGGTGGCGGCGATGCCGGGCGTCGCGATCTGATAGTCGATGCGCCAGCCGACATTCTTGGCCCAGGCCTGTCCTCGGTTCGACCACCAGGTGTACTGATCGGGCTGCTTGTTGAGGCGACGGAACACGTCGACGAAGCCGAGCTCATCGAACACGCGTGTCAGCCACGCCCTTTCCTCGGGCAGAAAGCCGGAATTCTTCTGATTGCTGCGCCAGTTTTTGAGATCGATGGGCTGGTGCGCAATGTTCCAGTCGCCACAGAGGATGACTTCGCGGCCCGCGTCGCGAAGACGCAGCAAGTGTGGAAGAAACTCGGCCAGAAATCTGAATTTGGCGATCTGTCTTTCCGGCGAGCTGGAGCCCGACGGCAAATACACACTGATGATGCTCAGGTGCCCGAAGTCAGCCTCGACGTAGCGCCCTTCGGCATCGAACTCGACGCTGCCGAAACCGACTTGCACCGACGCCGGACGTTTGGCGTACAGCGCGACACCGCTGTAGCCGCGTTTGGCCGCGGTATGAAAAGACGCGTGCGACTTGCGCGGCGCGGCGAGCGCTCTGGGCACATCGTCGACATGCGCCTTGACCTCCTGCAGACACACGACGTCCCAAGGTTCGATACGCGCAAGCCAGCGCGCGAAACCCTTGCGCTCCGCGGAGCGGATGCCGTTGACGTTGACCGTGACAATACGCATCGAGCAGCCGAGAGCCAGTGTGCTGGAACGGTCGCGAGCGCGGATTCTACCTGATCGCGCGCGCTTTTCGCGCCGTTGGCGCCGACTGTAACAGGCGCGCATCACGCACATCTGGCGCGGTATACTTCAGTCGCTTGACGGCCTTTAGCCACGCCGCTTCATGACCGATTTCCGCCAGGATTTTCTCGAATTTGCATTGGCACGCCAAGTGCTTCGATTTGGCGAGTTCGTGACCAAGGCCGGACGGCAAACTCCCTATTTTTTCAACGCGGGTCTGTTCAACGACGGCGAAAGCCTGCGCCGGCTTGGCGATTTTTATGCCCGGGCGTATCTGACGTCGGGCCTGCAATGCGATCAACTGTTCGGCCCCGCGTACAAAGGCATAACGCTGGCGGCGGCGGCGGCTGTCGCATTGGCTGAAAAAGGGCACAATCTGCCGTACAGCTACAACCGCAAAGAGGCCAAGGATCACGGCGAAGGCGGGATCATTGTCGGAGCGCCGCTTGCGGGGCGGGTCTTGATCATCGACGACGTCATCACCGACGGCGGGGCGAAGCGCGAATCGATCGAGCTTATCCGAGCGCAGGGCGCAACGCCGGCGGCAGTGCTGATCGCATTCGACCGCATGGAACGCGGACGAGGAGAGCGGTCGGCGGTACAGGAATTGCAACAGGAGTTCGCGATACCGGTGATGGCGATTGCGACGCTCGACGACCTCCTGGCAATGCTGGGGCGTAAGGCGGAGCTCTCTCGCCACCGGATGGCTGTCATGGCATACCGGGAGCAATACGGCGCGCCAGCGTGACAATTCTTTGGAGTAGCACCGGAACTGGGCAAGGGCCGGAGCGATGCATATGATCGATAAGCAAGCGTTTACATGGAGCGCTGCGGCATGTTTCGCGGCGTGGCTCGCCCTGGGCGCGCTTCCGGCGGTGGCAGCCGGAATGTACAAATGGACCGACGACCAGGGCATCGTTCACTACAGCGACCAGATGCCGGCGGATGTGGTCAACAAGGGCGGCACGGTATTCGACAAGCAGGGGCGGCAGATCAAGAAAATCGATCCGACGCTGACGCCGGCGCAGATCAAAGCCAAGGAAGCCGAAGACGAGCGCCTGCGTCAGTTCGCCAAGGCTCAGGAAGAGAAGTCGCGGCGGGACATTGCCCTGACGCACTCCTACACCAGCGAAGAAGAGATCGACTTCGCGCGCAGCCGGGCGCTTCTGGCTATCGAAAGCCAGCTCAAAGCGGCTGAAACCTACATTGCCGACCTGACCAAGCGCCAGCAGGAATTGAAGAGGGACAAGCTCGCCTACGGCACCAAGCCGGTTCCGGGCACGCTCGACACCGAGCTGACGGGGATCGACGAAGAACTTGCGCGCCAGGACAAGGTGCTCGCGCAAAGACGGGCGGAAATCGCGGCGATCAACACCAAGTACGAGAGCGATAAGCAGCGCTGGCGCGAAATCAGAGCCGACCAGGGAAAGCCCCCTGTCCCGGCGGCCGCGAACACGCCGCCGACGCCACCAAGCAAAGGCTCGTCGGCCACAGCGCCAAAATAGCGCAAGGACTTACCAGTTGCGAAACAGGAAGGGCGGCTCGCAGGCCGCCCTTGTCGTTTTCAACGCCGCCGGGGTTAATGCCATCCGCCGATGCGATAATCAGCGCCTTTGACTTTTCTAAGCCGGCACGAAAATGGCGCAATACGTCTACAGCATGAACCGGGTCGGCAAGATCGTCCCGCCTAAGCGGGTGATCCTGAAGGACATCTCGCTGTCGTTCTTTCCAGGCGCCAAGATCGGCGTCCTGGGGGTGAACGGCTCCGGCAAATCGAGCCTCTTGCGCATCATGGCGGGCGAGGACAAGGAGTATGAAGGCGAAGCGGTGCCGATGCCGGACATGCGTATCGGCTACCTGCCGCAGGAACCGCAACTAGCACCGGACAAGACGGTGCGCGAAACAATCGAAGAGGGCTTGGGCGAGATCTTCGACGCCAAGCAGAAGCTCGAGGACATCTACGCCGCATACGCCGAACCTGACGCCGACTTCGACAAGCTCGCCGCCGAGCAGGCCAGATACGAAGCGATCATCGCCACCGCTGGTGCGGACACCGACGTGCAAATGGAAATCGCCGCCGACGCGCTGCGGTTGGCGCCATGGGAGGCGAAGATCGGTAAGTTATCCGGCGGTGAAAAGCGGCGCGTCGCGCTCTGCCGCTTGCTCTTGTCCAGGCCCGACATGCTCCTGCTCGACGAACCAACCAACCACCTGGACGCCGAAAGCGTCGAATGGCTCGAGCAGTTCCTGCTGCGATTTCCCGGAACGGTGATGGCGGTTACGCACGATCGTTACTTTCTCGACAACGCCGCCGAATGGATACTCGAGCTCGATCGCGGGCACGGCATTCCCTGGAAAGGGAACTACAGTTCGTGGCTCGAGCAGAAGGAAGCGCGCCTGCAGACCGAGGCGAAACAGGAATCCGCGCGTATCAAGGCGATGCACACCGAGCTCGAGTGGGTACGCACCAACCCCAAGGGCCGGCAGGCAAAAAGCAAGGCGCGCATTGCGCGCTTCGAGGAGCTTTCCAGCCACGAGCATCAGAAGCGCAACGAGACTCAGGAAATCTTCATCCCGGTCGCAGACCGGCTCGGCAACCAGGTGATCGAATTTCACGGCGTCAGCAAGGGCTATGGCGAAAGGCTGCTGATCGACAACTTGAGCTTCAGCGTTCCGCCCGGCGCGATCGTAGGCGTCATCGGTCCCAACGGCGCGGGTAAGTCGACTTTGTTCCGGATGATTACCGGAGCCGAAAAACCGGACAAGGGAAAGATCATCATCGGCTCGACGGCTAGGCTTGCCGTGGTCGATCAGTCGCGCGAAGCCTTGCCGGACGCCAAGACCGCCTGGGAAGCGGTCTCGGGAGGGCTCGATATCCTCAACGTCGGCAAATTCGAAATGCCGTCGCGCGCGTATCTGGGCCGCTTCAATTTCAAGGGTGTCGATCAGCAGAAAAAAGTCGGCCAGCTATCGGGTGGCGAGCGCGGCCGGCTGCATCTGGCGATCACGCTGTTAAAGGGCAGCAACGTACTGCTCCTCGACGAGCCCTCGAACGATCTCGATGTCGAGACCTTGCGCGCTCTCGAAGATGCGCTGCTCGAGTTCGCCGGCAGCGTGATGGTAATCTCGCACGACCGCTGGTTCCTTGATCGCATCGCCACGCACATGCTCGCCTTCGAGGGCGATTCGCAGGTCAATTTCTTCGAAGGGAACTATCAGGAATACGAAGCCGACAAGAAGAAGCGGCTGGGCGAAGAAGGCGCGCGGCCGCACCGCCTACGCTACAAAGCGCTCATGTCGTAGCCGGGAACGACCGACTCGAACTAGCCCGCAAGCTTGCGCTTGAGAATGGCGTTGACCTGCGCCGGATTGGCCTTGCCCTTGGTCGCCGCCATTGCCTTGCCGACGAGCGAATTGAACGCTTTTGCCTTGCCCGCCTGATATTCGGCGACGATCGCGGGGTTCGCGGCGAGCACGTCGTCGACAAGTTTCTCGATTGCGCCGCTGTCGGAGATCTGCCGCAGACCCTTGGCGGCGATGATCGCGTCGGCCTCGCCACCGATTTCGCTGTTCCACATCCTGTCGAGAACTGCTTTGGCGATACTTCCTGCAATCGTATTGTCTTGAAAGCGCGCGAGCAGTTGTGCGAACTCATGGGGTCGCACCGGCGCCTGTTCGATCTCGATGCCGTCACGGTTCAGTCTGGCCGTGATCTCGCCAAGGATCCAGTTTGCCGCAGTCTTGCCGCTTAGGTGCACGCCGACGGGTGCCTGCACCGTCGACTCGAAATAACGCGCTATCTCCCTGCTCGCGGTCAACTGAACGGCGTCCGTTATCGGGACACCGTAATCGCCCACGAATCGATGCGCCATCGACTCCGGTAACTCCGGCATCTCGGCGCGGACCTGCTCAATCCAGGTGCCGTCGATCACCAGCGGCGGCAGATCCGGATCGGGAAAGTAGCGGTAATCCTGCGCGTCTTCCTTGCTGCGCATCGAGCGTGTCTCGTTCCGGTCAGGGTCGTATAGTCGCGTTTCCTGCACCATTGTGCCGCCATCTTCGATCAGTTCGATCTGGCGACGGACTTCGAACTCTATCGCCTGCTGCATGAAGCGAAAGCTGTTGAGGTTCTTGATCTCACATCGCGTACCAAGCTTGGCATCCCCGGCAAGACGCACCGACACGTTGGCATCGCATCGGAAGCTGCCTTCCTGCATGTTGCCGTCACAGATGCCGATCCACTTGACGAGTGAATGGAGCGTCTTGGCGTAGGCAACCGCTTCTTCCGAGCTTCGCAGGTCCGGCTCGGAGACAATCTCCAGCAAGGGTGTCCCGGCGCGGTTGAAGTCGATGCCGGTCATGCCGCGACCGAGCCCACCGGGCGAGTCAAATGCTTCGTGCAGCGACTTGCCGGCGTCCTCTTCGAGATGCGCGCGGGTCAGGGCGACTCTGAACGCGCCACGCGTGGGCGAGACGATCGCGATCGAGCCGCCCTGGACAACCGGAATCTCGTACTGCGATATCTGATAGCCCTTCGGCAGATCAGGGTAGAAGTAATTCTTGCGCGCGAACACGCTGCGCCTGTTGATCGTGCCGCCAACCGCGAGGCCAAATCGGATCGCACGCTCGACCGCGCCCTTGTTCAGTACCGGCAGGACACCGGGCAGCGCAATGTCGACCGCGGACGCGTGGCTGTTCGGCACCGCGCCGAAAGCAGTGGACGCGCTTGAAAAGATCTTCGATGCGGTCGAGAGCTGGGTGTGAGTCTCGATCCCGACGACGACCTCCCACTTCATGGCGCGAAGCCCGCCGGGACGCGCCGATGCCAGTCGGTCGTCTGCTGGTAGCGATGCGCGACATTCAGAATTTGTGCCTCGGCGAAGGCATTGCCCTGGATCTGCAAGCCGATCGGCAATCCCTTTCCATCGAAACCGCAGGGAATTGAAATGGCGGGCGTGCCCGTGAGGTTGCTGGCGATGGTAAAGATGTCGTTCAGGTACATTTTCAGCGGGTCATCGATGTTGTCGCCGATGCAGAACGCCGTCGTCGGCGAGGTAGGGCCGACGATCACGTCGCAGCGCTGATACGCCTTCCGGAAGTCGTCGGCGATCAGCCGCCGCACCTGCTGTGCCTTCAGGTAGTACGCGTCGTAATAACCGTGCGAGAGCACGTAAGTGCCTATCAGGATGCGGCGTTTGACTTCGGCGCCAAAGCCCTCGGCGCGCGTCTTCTTGTACATGTCCGTCAGGTCGTCGTATTTCGCCGCGCGATGTCCGTAACGCACGCCGTCGAAGCGCGCCAGGTTGGACGACGCTTCGGCAGGCGAGATTACGTAGTACACCGGGAGCGAATGGTCGACGTTGGGCAGGCTCACCTCGACTGTCGTCGCACCCAAGCTCCGGAAACCGGCGATCGCGGTCTCGATCGCATCGACGATGTCAGGCTCGGCGCCGGCGCCGAAATACTCGCGAGGCAAACCGACGCGAACGCCGGCAAGCGGCTTTGCGCCCGCGTTTTCGCTCAGCTGCCGCGCGTAATCCTCGGCCGGGCGGTCGAGGCTCGTCGAGTCGCGCGCATCGTGTCCGGCCATGGCGTTGAGCAGCAGCGCGCAGTCCTCGGCGGTCTGGCCGAAGACGCCCGGCGTATCTAGGCTCGACGCGAGAGCGACCAGCCCGTAGCGGGAGCAAACGCCGTAGGTGGGTTTCAGTCCACAGACGCCGGACAGCGCGGCAGGCTGCCGGATCGAGCCTCCCGTGTCGGTCCCGGTCGCCGCCGGTACCAGCCGCGCCGCGACCGCCGCAGCCGAGCCGCCGGAGCTCCCACCTGCGACGCAGGTGGTGTTCCACGGATTCCTGACCGGCCCGAAATAGGAGTTCTCGTTCGACGAGCCCATCGCAAACTCGTCCATATTGGTCTTGCCGACCGTCACCATGCCGGCGCGCGCAAGTCTCTCGGCGACAAACGCGCTGTACGGCGCGACGAAGTTCTCCAGCATCCGGGAGCCGCAGGTGGTGCGCAGCCCCTCGGTCATGATCACATCCTTGTGGGCGAGGGGAATGCCGGTCAACGGCGATGCGGTTCCGGCGGCGATGCGCGCGTCGGCGGCCTTGGCCTGCGACATCGCTCCTTCGCGATCGATCGTCAGGAACGCATTCAGCGTCGGATTCGCCGTCTCGATGCGGTCGAGAAGCGAACCGGTGAGCTCTATGCTCGACAAGCGCCGCGCGAGCAAGGAGCGCGAGAGTTCGGCGACGGAGGAAGTAATCACGAAGGACGATCAATCAACGTTGACGGAGACATCCGGAGAACACCTGAGCCGCGAACGGGGGCGCGGCGCTTGCCTCACGCCGCGAAGCGCTTCATTCGATCACTTTCGGCACCAGATATAGCCCGTCCTCAACGGCGGGCGCGTTGCGCTGATAGAGGTCCCGCTTGTGAGGGTCGCTCTCGCTCATATGGTCCTCGCGCAGCGGCAACATCACATCCTGAGCGTGCGACATCGGCACGATGCCGGTCGTATCGACCGCGCGCATGCGCTCGATCAGCCGGAAGACACCCTCGAGCTTGTTTTGGACATCAAAGGCCTCGGCGGCGGTGATCTCAATCCGTGCCAGGTGCGCAGCGCGTTGAACGTCGTCGACGGAAAGAGCCATGGTCAGGAGGAAAACGGTGCAGAAACAAGGCTGAGAGGGTATCATAATCGCTTGTCATAAGTGCGCGGGCCGCCACCCTGACGGCCTCGAAACCGAAAGTCTCCATGTTCGACATGTTCAAGGGCTACTTTTCCAGCGATCTTGCAATCGACTTGGGAACAGCCAACACACTCATCTATGTGCGCGGCAAAGGCATCGTGCTCAACGAACCGTCCGTGGTGTCGATCCGCCAGGAAGGCGGCCCCAATGGCAAGCGCGTGATTCAGGAAGTCGGCCTTGCGGCAAAGCAGATGCTCGGTCGCACCCCGGGCAACATCACGGCCATCCGTCCGATGAAGGACGGCGTCATCGCCGACTTCACCGTCACCGAGCAGATGTTGAAGCAGTTCATCAAGAAAGTGCTCGACTCCAAGCTTTTTTCTCCTTCGCCGCGCATCATCATCTGCGTCCCATGCGGCTCGACACAGGTGGAGCGGCGCGCGATCCGCGAATCGGCGCTTGGTGCCGGCGCATCGAAGGTGTACCTGATCGAGGAACCGATGGCTGCGGCGATCGGTGCCGACCTGCCGATATCGGAGGCAACCGGGTCGATGGTCGTCGACATCGGCGGTGGCACCACCGAGGTCGGCGTGATATCGCTCGGCGGCATGGTGTACTCGGGCAGCGTTCGCGTCGGCGGCGACAAATTCGACGAGGCGATCGTCAACTACATACGACGCAATTACGGCATGCTGATCGGCGAAACCACTGCGGAAATGATCAAAAAAACGATCGGCTCCGCGTTTCCCGGCTCGGAAGTGAAGGAAATGGAAGTCAAAGGCCGCAATCTCGCCGAAGGCATTCCACGCAGCTTTACCGTGTCTTCGAACGAAATCCTCGAAGC
>VBDA01000293.1 GCA_005883655.1 Betaproteobacteria bacterium
TCTGACCAACTCGCTCGCCTCGACCGATATGCCCATCGTCCATTCCGGCTACCAGAAATATCGGGAGCCGATGCTGAAAGACGGCATCGTACTCTACGAAGTTCGACCGGTCCCCGGCAAGCCGGACACTCAGGGCAGCGGCGGCAGTTTGAGCAACCCGAGCGGCGGACACTTCGCTCTGCACGCGAAGGTTTTCGTGCCGGTCATTGCGGCTCAACACGGAGCTCGGGGTGTTGATCGACAGCCCGGAGCTCGCCCGCCAGGTGATTGCGCGCTTCAATGCAATCGCCCAGCCGGCCAACGCCTATGTGCCGACGCTGACACCTCCCGACGCAACCGGGAAGCAAACGCTGGTCTGGCGCACCGAGGAAGGCGGTAAGCTCGTCGAGCTAAAGACTGAACCGATGGGCGATCTGATGAAGGGCGTGAAGACCGAATTGCTGACGCTGTTGCCTCTGGACGATCTTCTTTGATCAGGATCTGACACCGCGCCGGCGCACGGATCAAAGCTGATTAAGTCTGGTAGGCCGCGCGCCGAAAGGCTGGGCGGTAACGCGCTTACTTTTTCGCCGGCGAGTGCGCCATCGTCTTTTCGGGCTGCGACGACAACCCCTTCGATGCGTCAGTCGATCCGCCCGCAGTCGGTCCCATTTGCGGCGTGACGATGATGCCTTTCGCCTTTTGTTCGGCGATATAACGCGCGGCGACCTTATCCTCGATTCGCGCCTGAAGCTGTTTGGTCGCCTCCGCGGCCGCAGCGTCCTTGGCCTTTTTTTCTTCGGCCGCAGCCTTGGCGGCGTCGTCCATCGGCGGTGGCGGCGGCAGCTTGGCAATGGCGAGCCCGAAGGTCGCGACCACCATCAGGGCGACAAACAGTGCGCGAAACGTGGTCATGCGACTTGCCTCCTTGACGTCGGTTCTCATCGTACTCACGCCTTGGCCGGCGTACGCCGCACAACGCGCGGGTCGGCTGCTTGAACCGGAACCCTGCCGGCCTTGACGTCGTTGTACCAGTAGGCGTGATGCTCGCGCGCCCACTCCTCGTCGACGTAGCCTGTCCTCATCGCGTCATAAGCGCCTGCCATCCCAAGCGTGCCCATGTAGATGTGGCCCATGGCACCGAGCATGAACAGGACCGCGCCGATCGAGTGGATGACGTGCGCGATCTGCATCGTCTGCCGCGACTGATCAAAATTGGGGAAGTCGAGCACGTAGCCGCTCATGCTGACGATGATCCCGAGCATGGAGGCCCCTCCCCAGAACCATAGCTTTTCGCCGGCATTGAATCGGCCCGATGGAGGCTCGTGCTTGGAGATCAGGCCACCGAAATGGCGGATCCACTGCCAGTCGCCCGGCCCGGGAAAATTGTCACGCACGAAGTTGAAGAAAAGCATAAGGACACAAAGCGAAAACAGCGGTCCGGCGAAGTTGTGCAGGTTCTTGCCCAGGACCGCGAGCCACGAGAACAGCGTGTAACCGATCAGCGGCAGCAATACCGCCTTGCCGAACAGCATGATAAGCCCGGATATCGCCAGGATGCTGAAGGTAATCGCCGTCGACCAGTGAATGAACCGGTCCAGCCATGTGAAGCGCAGTATCACGCGTCCGGTCGGTGGCTCGTGCAAGGCCAGCGTTCCCTTGACCCAATAGAACGTTGCGATCACGAGGAACAGGACTACCAGCGCCCAGCCGCCGAAGACCGAGATATCACTGTTACGAAGGGTCCGCCAGGTCTGCCCTTGCGGCTGGATGAGCACGTTGGTCTCGCGACCGACGACGGTGGTGGTCGTTGTGCCGGGCATGTTGGAGCGGACCTCGCGCCACACCGGTGCGTTATTCAACGGCTGCACCTGTTGCCGCTGCGCCTCCGCCGCCGGCGAAGTATTCTCCGGAGTCCGGGGCGGAGTAGGTATCTGAGTGGACGACGAGCTGGAGCTGTCGGCGCTTGGCGCCGGCGTGGGTGCCTGAGCGAACGAGGCGCTCGCGCCGACAATTGAAACCAAGAGTGCTGCCAGAAGCGCGACCGCGGATCGCACGAGCGAAGAATCGACCATCGACACTCCTACCTGATCCGCTTGTACTCGTTCTGGTTCTGGGCGCGTGTCTCCAAGGCGTGCTCCCACTGCGTCTTGTCGCCGTTGAACGGCGCCGCCTTGTACGGCGGAGTGTCCGGCTTGCCCTGATAGCTTCCCTGCTTGTAGTTGACGACTTGCGGCCGCTCGCCGCAAGCCGCGACACACAGCGCAAGCGCGAGCGACAGCGCAAGCGCGCCACCGAACTTGCTCATGACTTGCTCCCCGGCGCCGCGGGCGCTGGCGGCGCGGCGTTGGGCACCGGTTGGCCTTGGGCATCCGGACGTCCGTACGCCGCATCCCAGCCCCACGGCGGAGTGGCCGCGGTGCCGCGCGCCGCGCGCATCGTGACGCGCTGGCGATAGATGTCGGAAAGCACATCGGCGTCGCCGCCCAGGAGCGCCTTGGTCGAGCACATTTCCGCGCACGCCGGCAGCTTGCCTTCGCTTAGCCGGTTGCGCCCATATTTGGCGAATTCCTCCGGCGAGCCGTCCGGTTCGGGCCCACCGGCACAGAAGGTGCATTTGTCCATCTTGCCGCGGACGCCGAACGCTCCCGTTTGCGGAAACTGCGGCGCGCCGAACGGACACGCATAGAAGCAATAGCCGCAACCGATGCACAGGTCCTTGTCGTGCAGGACGACGCCTTCCTGGGTCTTGTAAAAGCAATCGACCGGGCATACCGCCATGCACGGCGCATCCGAGCAGTGCATGCACGCGACCGAGATCGAGCGCTCGCCCGGCACGCCGTCATTGATGGTAACCACGCGCCGTCGATTGACTCCCCAGGGAACGTCGTTCTCCTGCTTGCAGGCGGTGACGCAGCCATTGCACTCGATGCAGCGCTCGGCGTCGCACAGAAATTTCATTCGGGCCATGATCTTTCCTTATCGCTTGGCAACCGGCAGCGTTGGCTCAGGCCTTGGCCACCTGGCACAGCGTCGTCTTGGTTTCCTGCATCATCGTCACCGAGTCGTAACCGTAGGTCGTGGCGGTGTTGACGGCCTCTGCGCGCACGATCGGCGCCGCGCCCTCGGGGTAGTACTGGAGCATGTCCTTGCCCATCCACCAGCCGGAGAAATGGAACGGGATAAACGTCGTCCCCGCCGCGACGCGATCGGTCACTTGAGCCTTGACCTTGATCTGCGCGCCGGTCGGCGACTTGACCCAAACGTATTCGCCATCCCTCACCCCGCGATCGTTTG
>VBDA01000294.1:0-2946 GCA_005883655.1 Betaproteobacteria bacterium
TCAAAGTCTCGGGAGCGCCGTGTCGCTCGCAGTACACCGCAATGACGTGCTCGCCCTCCAGCACGCAGCGTCCCGCCTTGCGACGGTCGCGCGAAGACGCGACCAACCGGGCGGCCTGCTTGAGACGGGGGTTGTCGCGGGAGCTGACACGCGGCATCGCTTGTGCCGCTCAGTACGAAAGCGTCAGGCGTGGTTGCGTTCGCGGTTGCATTCGCGGTGTGACAGTCATCATTGTCACTGCGCCGGCGAAACCGTCCTCAACGAAACCGGCGGCGGCGCGCAGCAGCAAGGTCTAGCGAGAAGGATTGGCGCTCCGCTCGCTGGCTGCGGGCGTCCGGGCCGCCGCGTCTTGCGGTAGCTGGAAAAACACTTCGTCGTGCCGAATCATGCCCAGCTCCGAGCGCGCTCGCTCCTCGATCGCTTCGAGCCCTTGTTTGAGATCGCGCACCTCGGCGTCGAGCACCGCGTTGCGAGTCTTGAGCTCGGCGTTGACGTGCTTCTGCGCCTCGACTTGGCGATCGAGCTCCCGCACCCGCAACCAACCGCCCTTGCCGAGCCACATCGGATACTGGAGGGCGAGGATCAGTGCCGCAAAGATGAAGGCAAGCAGTCGCAAGCGTGGTCAGCTCAGTTGGTGGAACGCCTCGCGCCCGGGATAACTGGCGACGTCACCGAGATCTTCCTCGATGCGCAGGAGCTGGTTGTATTTCGCGACCCTGTCCGAGCGCGACAGCGATCCGGTTTTGATCTGACCGGCGTTGGTGCCGACGGCGATGTCGGCGATCAGGCTGTCCTCAGTCTCGCCCGAACGATGCGAGATGATCGATGTATATCCCGCGCGCATGGCCATGCTGACCGCGGCGAATGTCTCCGACAAGGTCCCGATCTGATTGATCTTGATGAGGATCGAATTGGCGACGCCTTTGGCAATGCCTTGCTTGAGAATCCTGGTGTTGGTCACGAACAAATCGTCGCCGACCAATTGCACTTTCTTGCCTAGCCTGTCGGTGAGCAGCTTCCAGCCGTCCCAATCGTGCTCCGACATGCCGTCCTCGATCGAAATGATCGGGTACTTGTCCACCCAGTTCACGAGGTAATCGACCATCTGCGAGCGCGTCAGCTTCAAGCCCTCGGATTCGAGCTCGTACATGCCGTCCTTGTAATACTCGGATGCGGCGCAGTCGAGCGCCAGCGCGATATCCGTTCCGGCGGTATAGCCCGCCTTGTCGATCGCCTCGAGCAGCAACTGCAGCGCCGACTCGTTGGACGGCAGGTTCGGCGCAAAGCCTCCCTCGTCACCCACCGTAGTCGCCATTCCCTTGGCGTCGATCAGCTTCTTGAGCGCGTGAAAGACCTCCGACCCGTAGCGCAGCGCTTCCCGGAAGGTAGGCGCGCCGAGCGGCACCAGCATGAATTCCTGCATGTCCACGCTGTTGTTGGCGTGCGCCCCGCCATTGATGACATTCATCAGCGGAACGGGCAGCATCATCTCGCCGGCGCCTCCGAGATACCGATACAGAGGCAGCGTCGATTCCTCCGCCGCAGCCTTGGCCACCGCCGCCGAGACGGCGAGTATGGCGTTCGCGCCCAGCCGCGACTTGTTGTCGGTTCCGTCGAGGTCGATCATGGTGCGGTCGACAAACGCCTGCTCGGAGGCATCGAGGCCGATGATCGCTTCGCAGATCTCGGTGTTGACGTTCTCGATCGCTTTTTGCACGCCCTTGCCGCCATAGCGCGCGGCATCGCCATCGCGGAGCTCGATCGCCTCCTTCGATCCGGTCGAAGCGCCCGAGGGAACGGCGGCGCGACCGCTGATCCCCGACTCGAGGACGACGTCGGCTTCGATGGTCGGGTTGCCGCGCGAATCGAGAATCTCGCGCGCGATGACATCGACAATGGCACTCATCTTCAGCTTGTCCTGTTCAACGTCCTGCAGCCATCTCAGACCTCGACGGCCATCAGTTCGGTTTCCGGAAATCCGGCGCGCTTCACCGTTGCGTCGAGCTCGACCAGCGTGGCCAGAAGCTCCTGCATGCGACCGAGCGGCCACGCGTTGGGACCGTCGGAGAGCGCCTTTGCCGGGTCCGGATGGGTTTCCATGAACACGCCTGCGACCCCGGCCGCGACCGCGGCCCTCGCGAGCACCGGTACGAATTCGCGCCTGCCACCGCTCGATGTGCCCTGCGCGCCCGGCAATTGAACGGAATGCGTCGCGTCGAAGACAACCGGACAACCCGTCACCCGCATGATCGCCAGCGCGCGCATGTCCGACACCAGATTGTGATAGCCGAAGGACGCGCCACGCTCGCAAACCAGGATGTTGTCGGTGCCGCTGGCCTCGCGCGCCTTGGCAACCACGTTGGCCATGTCTTCCGGCGCAAGAAACTGGCCCTTCTTGATATTCACCGGTTTGCCCGCTGACGCGACGGCACGGATGAAGTCCGTCTGCCGGCATAGAAACGCCGGCGTTTGCAATACGTCCACCACCGCGGCGACCTCCGCGATCTCGTCGCTTTGGTGTACGTCGGTCAGAACCGGTACGCCGACCTGCCGCTTGACCTCGGCGAGAATGCGAAGCCCCTCGGCCATCCCGAGCCCGCGAAACGATTTCAACGAGCTGCGATTGGCCTTGTCATATGACGATTTGAAAATGAGCGGTATCTTCAGCCGCGCACAGATCTCCTTCAGGCGCCCGGCGACCTCGATCTGCAACTGCTCGGACTCCACCACGCACGGACCCGCAATGAGAAACAGAGGCCGGTGCAATCCAACCTCGAAGCCGCAGAGATTCATGCGCTCAGGCGACGAGCTGCGCGCGCGCTCGTACCGGATCGCAGGTCGAGACTCGCCGGCGCTCGAGTGCCGCGTTGACGAATGCGATAAACAGCGGATGGCCGCGGCGTGGATTCGAAGTGAATTCGGGATGGAACTGGCAGCCGAAGAACC
>VBDA01000294.1:3027-3332 GCA_005883655.1 Betaproteobacteria bacterium
ATGCCGGTGTCGCTCGGCAACGGTCGTCGCGCCATAGATCCTGTGCGCGAGCGATCCGGGCACCACCTCGCAGGGCTGGGCGCCGAGACGCATAGTTCCTCCGAGATCGGAGCGATGGTCCCGGCGCTCGATCGAGCCGTCGCGATTCTGCCACTCGGTGATCAGTGCCACGACCGGGTGCGGCGTCGCGGCATCGAACTCGGTGCTGTTCGCATTGGCGAGACCAGTCTTGTGCCGCGCATACTCGATGACCGCCAGTTGCATCCCCAGACAGATGCCGAGATAGGGAATGCCGTTCTCGCGCG
>VBDA01000295.1 GCA_005883655.1 Betaproteobacteria bacterium
CTGCGTCATGCATCGACGGTTTCCTCGACTTGCCTTGTCGCGACACTCTCCGGTGCCTTGCGCGCGAAGGCAAACGCGGCATAGCCGACGACCCGCGATTTTTCGCCCGCGGTATCGCCGGAGTTGCGCAGGTCGAGCAGCTCCGGCTCGAGGCCATGCCGGCGCGCGCAGAGCGCGAAGCCGTTGATCGGCGTGGCGCCACACGCCTGCTCGTGATCGAGGGTGTCGGCGAGCCCGAGAATGTCCTCGACGGTGGAGCTATCGATCTCGGCAGCCCGCTCGTACGGATGGTAGTGCGACAAGTCGGAGCTGACCACGATCAGCGTCTCTGGGCCGCCCCACACGCGCTCGATGACTTCCTCGACTTCCGATGGCGACGCGTCCCCGACCGCGAGCGGAACCAGGGTGAAATCTTCGAGCATCGTCTGCAGGAAAGGAAGCTGCACTTCGAGTGAATGCTCGAGCGAATGAGCTGCCTCGCTCTCGCGCACCTGAGGCATCGCGCGGAGGCGCGCCGCGGCCTCGGCATCGACCGCGACCGCACCCAGGGGGGTGACGAAGCTGTCGGCGGCAGGCAGCGCCAAGCCGCGAATCGGCATCCGATGCACCGGGCCCAGCAAAACGACCCGGCGGATGAGGGATCGGCCGGGAACGAGCCGCGCGTATGCGCTGGCGGCTATCGGGCCGGAATAGATATATCCCGCGTGCGGCACGATGAGCGCCTTCGGGCACTCCGCGTCGTTAGTGGCGGGCCCGGGCGCGGCATCGAGCAACGCGCGCACGCTTAGCCGGAGCGCGGGAGGCGCGCCGGGATAAAACAGGCCCGCTACAGCGGGCGGACGGACTGTGAGCATTGGCTACCTTGTCGGAGCCCATTCAAGGCTACAGCCGCAAAATCGGGGCGACTTCGCTTCCAAGCAAGCCCCGCCAGCGGTTATTGTCGCGCTGCCGCGGCCGTTATGCACGTTACTTTTGGTTTCAGGCTACTTTGTGGGAGTCAGCGGGACTTTCCGGTCGGCCATGTGGCGAAGGTAGGCAAGCAGGTCGGTGAGCTCCCTGTCCGACAGGTTCGCGACCGGGAACCTGGGCATTTTCGCGTCCTGCCAGCGGCGCAGCGACTGCGGATCGCGGATCAGGCGGCGAAGGGCGTCGACGCGCAGATACTCGGTCGGGTTGTACGGGACGTTCAAATCCGGCCCGATCGTAGCGTCGCCGCCCAGGTTCAAGGTGTGACAGGCCGAGCAATGCTTTTCGTATGCCGCAAACCCGTGCCGGATCGGGTCCTGGGCCGACAAGCCGGGCGCCGGCGCGAGCACGGGGTAACGCTTGACGAGCGGCGCGACCGATTCGATACGCGCGATCTGATAAGGCCATTGTCCCGACTGGATGCCACCCAGCTCGGGCCGCACCCAGACCAGATAGAACGGACCCGCGGTCGCGCTTTCCCCGGCCCTCAGTGGCGGCCATGGAGCATCGGGCGTCTCGATCGCCAAATACGCGACGGCGCCGTCACCGCGGGCGAGGAGCGGAGCCGCGGCCAGATTCGCGACATATCCATCGTTGGCAACGAAGCGTATGGTCTCGTCGGGCGCCACACCGCCAAGCAGTGCCGCCACGGGAAGGGCGCGGAAGCTCATGTCGCGCTTGTACGCAACGTCGCCGGGAATCGTGACGTTGGTCGCCGCCGGCATAGCTAGAAGGCTTGCCGGAGCATAGGTCGCCATTCCGCCGCCGGCGACGACGGTGAGCTCGGGCTCCGACGCCGCGACGCTCTGCGTCAGCGTGGTGCAGATGCCGGCGAAGAGAAAAAGCCGAAGACGATACACGCCCTGTCACTCCTCGTGCGCGGCCAGCCGGACGATATAGCCGCCGGACTTTTCGTCGCGCTCGAGCTTCAGACTGCCGCTTTTTTCGGCCGTCTCCAGCAACGCGTTGAAGGACCGGAAGCCGTGATAGGACTCGGTGAATCCGGGGTTGCGGCGCTTGAGCGCCTGCTTGACCATCGAGCCCCAGATCTTTTCCTCCTCGCCGCGCTCGGCAACCAGCGCCTCCACCGTTTCGACGACCAGATCCAGCGCCTTTTGCCTGCGTTCGTCGTCGCTCTTTTTCGCCGGAGCGTTGCTGTCATCCCTCGATGCCTTGCCCGGCACCTTTGGGGTCTCGCCTGCGGATGGCCGGGATGCTGGCCTGCGCGCGGCGGGACGCTTTTTTTCGCGTACCAGATCGTCGTAGAAGATGAACTCGTCGCAGTTGGCGATCAACAGATCTGAAGTCGAGTTCTTGACGCCAACCCCGATGACGACCTTGTTGTTCTCGCGCAGCTTAGAGACCAGCGGCGAAAAGTCCGAATCGCCGCTGATAATCACGAATGTCTCGACGTGCGACTTGGTATAGCAAAGATCCAGCGCGTCGACGACCATGCGTATGTCGGCGGAGTTCTTGCCCGATTGCCGCACGTGCGGAATCTCGATCAGCTCGAATGATGCTTCGTGCATCGGCGCCTTGAACGCCTTGTAGCGATCCCAGTCGCAGTACGCTTTTTTGACGACGATGCTGCCCTTGAGCAACAAGCGCTCCAGCACCTTGCCAATGTCGAAACGCTCGTACTTCGCGTCCTGAACGCCCAGCGCGACGTTTTCGAAATCGCAGAAGAGCGCCATGTTGGTGACTTCGGGGGGATGGGCCATGGTCTTTCGATGAGGCTCTCGCGGAGCGCGCATGAGGCGGCTACCGCGAGATAGA
>VBDA01000296.1 GCA_005883655.1 Betaproteobacteria bacterium
CCGCGATTCTCTTCCCCCACCAGATAGCCGACCGCGCCGCCGTGGTCGCCATACGCCAGCACGGCGGTCGGACTGGCGTGAATGCCGAGCTTGTGCTCGATGGACACGCAGTGGACATCGTTGCGCGCGCCGAGGCTTCCGTCATCGTTGACCATGAACTTCGGCACCAGGAACAGCGAAATGCCCTTGACGCCTTCCGGCGCGGTCGGCGTGCGGGCCAGCACCAGATGAATGATGTTGTCTGTGTAGTCCTGCTCGCCGTAGGTAATGAAAATCTTCTGCCCGTAGAGCTTGTAGGCCCCTGACTTGTCGGACGGCACGGCGCGCGTGCGCACCGCCGCGAGATCGGAACCCGCCTGCGGCTCGGTGAGGTTCATGGTGCCGGTCCACACGCCTTCGACCATCTTCGGCAGAAATGTCGCCTTCAGCTCGTCGGAGCCGCAAAGCTCCAGCGCCTCGATCGCACCCTGGGTCAGCAGCGGACACAACGCGAAGGCCATGTTCGCGCTATGCCACATCTCCTCGACCGCGGTCGCTACCAGTTGCGGCAGCCCTTGGCCGCCGTGTTCCGGATTCTTGGTCAGGCCGTTCCATCCGTTCTCGGCGAAGCGACGATAGGCGTCCTTGAACCCGGTAGCGGTCCTGACCTTGCCGCCTTCCTGCCATGTCGCGCCTTCGCGGTCACCGATCGCGTTGAGCGGATCGAGCACTTCGGTCGCGAACTTCGACGCTTCCTCGAGTATCGCCGTCACGGTGTCGGGCGTGGCGTCCTCGTACCCGGGAAGCTTGCCGACCTGTTCCAGCCCGGCGAGCTCGTTCATGACGAACTGCATTTCCTGCATTGGCGCGCGATAGGTGCTCATGTCAGCCCAGTTCAGCGATCAGCTGCGGCACGATCTCGAACAAATCGCCCACCAGCCCGTAATCCGCGATTTGAAAAATCGGTGCTTCGGCGTCCTTGTTGATCGCCACGATGACCTTGCTGTCCTTCATTCCAGCCAGATGCTGAATCGCACCCGAGATTCCGATCGCGATATAGAGATCGGGGGCGACGATCTTGCCGGTCTGGCCGACTTGATAATCGTTGGGCACGTAGCCGGCATCGACCGCCGCGCGCGAGGCGCCAATCGCGGCGTTAAGCTTGTCGGCCAGCGCCTCCAGCATCTTGAAGTTCTCGCCGTTCTGCAATCCCCGTCCGCCGGAGATCACCACGCGCGCGTTGGTCAGCTCCGGGCGATCGGATTTGGTCAACTCCTGGCCGAGAACCTGGACTTGCGCCACGTCGGCCGGTGCCGCGACGCTCTCGATCGCCGCATTCCCGCCGGTGCTTGGCGCCGCATCGAATCCGGTCGAGCGGACGGTGACGACGATCTTAAGGTCCTTCGACTGCACGGTGGCGAACGCGTTGCCGGCGTAAATCGGGCGCACGAATGTGTCGGGCGCCTCGACACCGATAATGTCGGAAACTTGCGCGACATCGAGGAGCGCCGCAATGCGCGGCGCGGCATTTTTTCCGAAGCCGGTCGCCGGCAGAAAAAAGTGGTAGTAAGGCGCCGCCAGACTCGTAGCCAGAAGGGCGAGGTTTTCCGCGGTCTGGCTGGCGAGGTGCGCGGCGTCGGCGTGCAGGACCTTGGCGACCCCGGCGATACTGGCGGCTGCCTGCGCAGCACCGCCTGCGTTATGGCCGGCGACGAGCACGTGGATGTCACCACCGAGCTTCTGCGCGGCGGCAACCGTGTGCAGCGTCGCGCTTTTCAGCGCGCCGTGGTCGTGCTCGGCAATGACGAGTGCGGTCACGTTCGGTGCGAACTATTCAAGACGCTGGATCCCCGCTTGGCCGTTCCTCGAACTTCGCCCTCCGGGCTTGTTTGGCCGTTCCTCGAAACTTCGCCCTCCGGGCTTGTTTTCGCGGGATGATTCGAGTGGCACTCGCGCCACTCAAATCACCTTCGCTTCATTGCGTAACTTGGCCACCAGCTCCTTGGCGTCGGCCACCTTGCCGCCGCCTTTGCGTCGCGGCGGCTCGACCACCTTGAGCGTCGCGAGTCGGGGTGTAACGTCGACCCCGAGCGCGTCCGGCTTGATAATGTCGAGCACCTTCTTTTTCGCCTTCATGATATTCGGCAAGGTTGCATAGCGCGGCTCGTTCAATCTCAGATCCGTGGTGATGATCGCCGGCAGGTTCATCGCCAGCGTCTCGAGGCCGCCGTCGATCTCGCGCTTGACCGTCGCCCGTTTTTGTCCGCCCTCCTCGGTTATGTCGATTTTGGAGGCGAACGTGGCTTGCGGCCATCCGAGGAGTGCCGCAAGCATCTGCCCGACCTGATTGGCGTCGTCGTCGATCGCCTGTTTGCCGAGTATCACCAGTTGCGGCGCTTCCTTGTCGACGATCGCCTTGAGCAGCTTGGCAACCGCAAGCGGCTGCAACTCGACCGTCGACTCGACCAGGATCGCGCGGTCGGCCCCCATCGCCAAAGCAGTGCGCAGCGTTTCCTGGCACGCGGTGATGCCGCACGAAACCGCGATGATCTCGGTCACGATGGCCTTTTCCTTCAGTCGCACCGCTTCCTCGACCGCAATTTCATCGAACGGGTTCATCGACATCTTGACGTTGGCGGTGTCGACCCCGGACCCGTCAGGCCTGACTCGGACCTTGACGTTGAAATCGACCACACGCTTGACCGGAACAAGAACTTTCATCGACAGGTCCTGGGAAGGGCGATCGGCGCTCAACTGAAGCTCGCGGGACCGACGCGCGAAAGCGTCGAATTATAGCAAGTTCGAAGGCTCGTCCGGCCGCGACGAGGTGTCGAAAACCATGGATTCAGCAGGCAACCGGGCGGTAGTTAGGGGTGCCGCTCCCGGCGTCCGCGGCGCGTATGATTGCGCTCTGACAACGCCACCGCTGCGACGGCCCCGCAAGTCATACGGCGTGGACCGTCGCGTGGCATCGCGAGGCATCGCAATTGCACGATGCCCTGCATGCTAAGGCAAGCCTAGCGTACGACGTTGCACTGGACGCTCGTCGCGTCCATCCGACCTTCCCAGGTGAGGGTATTGTTTTCCCGCACTGGGTCGGGAACGACACGATCCGGGTCGGCGACGACTTCGATGCGTGTGACGTCTGCGGCCTGGAGGAGCGTCGGGTTCATCGCGAGGGAAACCGTCGACGCGACCGTGAGCGGAACGACCTGCGCCACCCCGACATCTTCGCGCGCACCGTTGGCGGTCGTTACCGTCGCCACGACGCGAAACGCGGCGAGATCGCCGGTCAGGAGCGCGGTGTTGGCG
>VBDA01000297.1 GCA_005883655.1 Betaproteobacteria bacterium
AACACGCATTCCCAATGCGGAATTTGCGGCGATGTTCAAGGAACCGAGGCGTCCCGGGCCGGGGAGCAAGAGCGGACTCGGCCGGCTGATGCGCGAAAAGCGTACCGTGCACATTCCCGACCTGCTTCAGGACGCGGCCTCTGCCGAAGGCGACCCGATGCGGCTACAGACGCTGCGGGG
Organism: Betaproteobacteria bacterium; assembly: GCA_005883655.1. Classification (GTDB taxonomy): domain Bacteria; phylum Pseudomonadota; class Gammaproteobacteria; order Burkholderiales; family Casimicrobiaceae; genus PALSA-1003. Next base: position 181 of record VBDA01000297.1, read on the forward strand.
TGGCGTGCGCACCTGGCTCGGTGTGCCGCTGCTCAAGGAGGGCGAACTAATCGGCGCGATCCTGGTATACCGGAGCGAGCCGCGCGCCTTCGGCGAGCAGCAAATATCGCTGCTGGAAACCTTTGCCGACCAGGCGGTGATCGCGATCGAGAACGTGCGGCTGTTCAAGGAGCTTCAGGCGCGCACGGAGGCGCTGACGCGCTCGGTGGGGCAACTCACGGCGCTCGGCGAGGTGGGGCAGGCGATCAGTTCGACGCTCGATCTGGAGACAGTACTGAAGACGATCGTGTCGCGGGCGGTGCAGCTCACGGGGCTCGACAGTGGGTCGATCTACGAGTACGACGACCGTGCCGAAGAATTCCGGCTGCAGGCGGCCGAGAACATGCCTCAGGATGTCGCCGAGGACATCCGCAAGGCTCCCACCCGCAAGGGGGACGGCGCGCTCGGACGCACCGCCATTACGCTCGAGCCGACCCAGGTCCCCGATACTCTCGACGACAGCTACCGCAGCGCTCGCAAGGAGCTACTCATCCGCGCGGGATATCGTGCGCTCCTCGCGGTGCCGCTGCTGCGCGAGGACCACCTGCTCGGCGGGCTGCTGGTTAACCGAAAGACGCCGGGAGCGTTCGCGCCGGAGATCGTCGAGCTGCTGAAAACGTTCGCCGCGCAGTCCGCGCTCGCGATCCAGAACGCGCGGTTGTTCCGCGAGATCGAGGAGAAAGGCGGGCAGCTCGAAGCGGCAAGCCGGCACAAGAGCGAGTTCCTCGCCAACATGTCGCACGAGCTGCGCACGCCGCTCAACGCCATCATCGGCTTCTCGGAAGTCCTGTCGGAGCGCATGTTCGGCGAGATCAACGACAAGCAGGCGGAATACCTCGGTGACATTCTGGAGTCTGGACGACACCTGCTCTCGCTTATCAACGACATCCTCGATCTGTCCAAGATCGAGGCGGGGCGCATGGAACTGGACCCGACGGACTTCGATCTGCCCACCGCCATCGAGAACACGCTGATCCTCGTCCGGGAGCGCGCGCACCGTCGCGGCATAGCGCTCGAGCACACGGTCGACGAGCGCTTGGGGATGATCCGAGCCGACGAGCGGAAGTTGAAGCAGGTGCTCTTGAATCTGCTGTCCAACGCTTTGAAATTCACGCCGGAGGGCGGACAGATCGATGTCCGCGCCCGTGTGGAAAACGGTGAGGCGGAAATCTCAGTGGCGGATACCGGAGAGGGTATCGCGCCCGAGGATCAGGAGGCGGTGTTCGAAGAATTCCGCCAGGTCGGGAAAGCGGCAAAAAAAGTGGAGGGTACCGGGCTCGGCCTGGCCATCTCTCGGAAATTTATTGAACTGCATGGCGGAAGAATCTGGGTAAAGAGTCAACTGGGGATTGGCTCGACCTTCGCCTTCACATTGCCGCTCACAATCGACAGTCACTAGGGGACGGTGAAGCGCAGGCGCTCGGCCAGAAGGCCGGCCCGGCCAGCCAAACGCGCGCTTGCGCACCGAAAAAATCCTTGCCCTGGACGGCGAGCGGCAAGAAGCGCGCTCGGCGCAATCCGGATGTCGGGTCCGACCAGCCTACTAGACGTTACTTTCCTCCGGCCAGATACGCGCTCCGACCGGAGTTCGAACCGCGGGGCCGCCTATTTCTTCTTCGAGGAGGATTTCTTGCTCGGCACCTTGGCGCCCGCACGACGCGCTTCCGAGAGTCCGATGGCGATGGCCTGCTTGCGGCTCGTCACCTTCTTGCCGGACTTGCCGCTGCGCGATGTTCCTTTCTTCTTTTCGCGCATGACCTTCTTCACTTTCTCCTGCGACTTCTTGCCGTATCTGGCCATGGTTCGCTCCTCAACTCGCTTTATGGACTGCCATTGCAGACGATGCTGCGTGGCAACGCGTTAGAGGCTGTCGAAATACAAATGTTCCTGTAGGACCAAGGACGACGTACACTTTCCTGACCTTTCTGGTTTTCCTCTCGATACCATTGGGCTCGAAGATGTTCACGGGGCGGTTTCTTCACTGCATCTGCCTGTCGGCGTTCCTCGTCGTATGCCCTTCATCGTGCGCCAACCGCCCGCATCCAACTGCCGCGCCGACGCTAGCCATCGTCGGCGGGACCGTGGTTCATCCGCAGCGCGACGCCGCCCGGGCCGCCGCGCCGAACGGTATGATCGTGGTCACCGACGGCCGCATCAGCGCCGTCGGGCCCGCCGATTCGGTGCCGATCCCCGCGGATGCGACGGTCGTGGATGCTCGCGGCAAATGGATCGTGCCCGGCCTCATCGATGCGCACGTTCACTTCTTCCAATCGGGAAATCTCTACACGAGGCCTGACGCGGCCGACCTTCGAACTGCGATCCCTTATGCCAGGGAAGTCGCGCGAAACCAGGCGCGGCTCTCCGCCACTTTCAAGGTGTATCTCGCCAGCGGCGTAACGAGCGTGGTCGACATCGGCGGCCCGTTCTGGAATTTCGATGTTCGCGATGCGGCGCAACGTTCCCCTGCAGCGCCACGGGTAAGCGTCGCCGGGCCCCTGATCTCGACCGTCGACGATCCGCCGCTCGATCTCGGCGATCCGCCCATCATCAAGATCACTACTGCTGACGAAGCGCGGGCGCTGGTCAGGCGCGAGCTCGCGCGGCAGCCGGACTACATCAAGGTCTGGTTCATTTATCGCTCCGACGCCGATCTGCCTGCGCAGGAATTCATCGTCAAGGCGGCCGCAGACGAGGCGCATGCCGCCGGAACGCCGCTCGCGGTGCATGCGACGGAGCTCGTGGTCGCCAAGGCAGCGTTGCGCGCCGGCGCCGATTACCTGGTGCATTCGGTCGATGACGCAGCCGTCGACGACGAGTTCCTGCGACTGGCCATCGCGCGCCGCATCGTCTACTGCCCGACGCTGTTCGTCGCCAGCGGCTACCGCCTGGCGTTGTCGAATACCTGGAAGCCGACGGCTGCGGAATTGCGCCTTGGCGACCCCGAAATCCTGGCAGCCATGGGCGATTTGAGCCGCATCCCGCGCGAGATCATCCCCGATCGCGTGCTGAAGTCGATGGCCAATCCGCCTTCCGCGGAGCTTTCGGAGTTTGCGATGATGAATCTGCGCAAGGTCTGGGATGCCGGCATCCCGGTGGCGATGGGTACCGACGCGGGCAACATCGGCACTTTGCATGGCCCGTCGGTGTTCCGCGAGATGTCTCTGATGCAGCAAGCCGGATTGACACCTCTGGAAGTCCTCCGCTCGGCGACCGTCAACGGCGCCAAGGCCGCGCGGCACGAGAACGACGTCGGCATCATCGAAACCGGCAGGTTGGCGGACATGGTGTTGCTGGACGCGGACCCTCTGATCGACGTCATCAATCTCTCCCGTGTCTACCGGGTTATCAAGGGCGGCACCGTGTTCGACCCCGACGAGC
>VBDA01000298.1 GCA_005883655.1 Betaproteobacteria bacterium
TCCCGCAAACCCCGCCTCGATCGCCCTGATCGGCTGATATTCGACTTCGATCCCGACGATGCCGTCAGCTGGGACGAGCTCGTCTCGGCGGTCGGCGTGCTACGCACGCTGCTCGGTGACCTCGGCCTGACCGGATTCCTCAAGACTACCGGCGGCAAGGGACTGCACGTAGTATTGCCGATACGCGCGACGCTCGATTGGGATCAAGCGAAAGGATTCGCCAAGGCCGTCGCGGATTTGATGGCGCGAACGTTTCCCGACCGCTTTCTCGCGGTGATGTCGAAATCTCGCCGCAAAGGCAAAATTTTCATCGACTACTTGCGAAACGCGTCGGGCGCGACCGCGATCGCGCCGTATTCGCTGCGCGCGCGGGCCAACGCGCCGGTGGCCACACCTATCGGCTGGGACGAGCTCTCCAAGGACGTCCGTTTCGATCACTTCAACTTACGCACGGTCCCGACCCGCTTGTCGGCGCTGAAGTCCGACCCATGGGCGGATTTTCTCGAGCTGCGTCAGTCGATCAGCAAGGCGATGTTCAAACGAGTCGGGCACGAGGGTTGAGTCCCGGCAGTGCCGCAATCGGCGCATCACGCAAAGGCCGTTGAGGTCATTCCGTTCGACACCCCACAAAACCCAGCACCTGCGCCCGGCTTAAGCGCAGAATGTCCCTCGGGCCGTGTCGAGCCGGCTACCAACGGCACCCGTCGTTTTGTGGAGCGGTCAATGAGACTACTAGCGTTTTGTGCTCTTATCGCATGCCAGGCAGGTTGCATTCCGATCGGCATACGAGGCACCTCGATCACCGCGACGGATTCGCCTTCGTGCGTCGCTCGGTTGCAGAACGATACGCCGTTGCGACCCGGTATCGGAGCCGCAATGGCGGGCGTTCGGCCTGCGCGCGCCCCGACCCGCTGCGCCTGACGCGCGCTACCGAGCGTTACGGACAGATTATCGCGGTGTGCCGGGCATCGAATGCTGCGCCATGCGCGCGAAATCCCCCATAACCTTCTGCATCGACGAAAACGCGGGCGCGCCGGACGCCATGACGCCCTGCATCGCGTTGACCAGGTTCTGCGCCTGCTTCACGTCGGGCATCATCGCCATGACCGCTTTTGCCTCTTTGGCACCCGGCATGCCGGCCATCTGATCTTCCATTAGCGCGAATAGGCGTTTTTGCATCTCCACGATCATCGAGAACATCTCGTTCCAATATTGCATGGCTTTCTCGACCGCTTCCTGGGTTACGCTTTGGCCGGCAGCGACCAGCGATTGGGGGTCGTTGGCTTCCGCCGCATGGCGGATGGCCTTTCGTTGCATCGAACGCCCCTGCTCCTCCCCTTCGAACTGCAGCCTGCGTAGCTTCGATGTGTTCTCGATCGCGGTGTTGATGACGTCCAGCGCCAGTTTCGCGTTCGTCTTGTAGAGCTCAAAAGCCTGCTCGGGTGACAGTGCGCGGGCCATTTTCGCCATATCGCCAAAATCGGCGCGGCCCGGCGTGGAAGATCCCGCCCCTTTCGCAGGTGCCGGCGACGCCTTGGCGCGCGGCCTTTTGGTCGAGGTACGTTTGGCGGCTGTAGGTTTCGTCGACGATTTCCTGGCCATGATCTTTCGCTCCTCTGAAGTATTCCGATGATCGATGTTGACGCTCTCCGACCCGGGCTCCATGGGCCGTCAACGGCGCACCCATGGCGCGCAGGTCTATTGCACATCTTCGCCGGGCGATCGTCAACACTGGGAGGCGCCGACGAATGCTGCTCCGCGGCATCGCTTTTGGCGTCGCCCTCAACGAATAAGACAAGCGGTAGGAATGGGTGTTCTGGTTTCCATCGCAGCGAAAACGTCCGGACTCCTTCGCCGCGTCGAAAGTTTTAGGCCCGGAAGTTCGGTGCACCCCGCGCAGACAAGCGCCTGCCGAACCAAAGGCGTCAGCCCCGCAGGTGATCGAGCGCCTCGTTGATGCGTTCGACGGCGACGATTTCCATGCCGTCGATACGCTGCTTGGGCTTGTTTGCCGCCGGGATGACGGCGCGATGGAATCCAAGCTTGGCGGCTTCTCGCAATCGCTCCTGACCGCGCTGTACGGGCCTGATTTCACCCGCCAAGCCTATCTCACCAAACACAAGAGATTTACTATCTAACGCTATGTTCTTGAATGATGAATAGATAGCCATAGAGATGGCCAAATCGGCTGCGGGTTCCCCGATTCGCACGCCTCCGACGGCATTGACAAACACATCCTGTCCCGCCGTTTCGACCCCGCCGTGGCGATGCAGGACCGCTAGCAGGAGCGCGAGTCGCTGGGGATCCAGGCCAACGGCCACCCGCCTGGCAAGCGCGCCCTGCACCGGGTCGACCAAGGCCTGCACTTCGACCAGCAAGGGTCGTGAGCCCTCCAGCGTTGCAAGCACGCAACTCCCCGGCACCGCTTTACCGTGCTGCGACAAAAATAGCGCTGACGGATTGGCGACACCCTTCAATCCGCGCTCGGTCATCGCGAATACGCCAAGCTCGTTGGCCGCGCCGAAGCGGTTCTTGATCGCACGCACCAGGCGGAAGCTGGAGTGGGTGTCGCCTTCGAAATAAAGAACGGTATCGACAATGTGCTCGAGAACGCGTGGACCCGCGATCGCGCCCTCCTTGGTCACGTGACCCACGAGGAGGATGGTGATGCCTGTTTGCTTGGCAAGTCTCGTCAGTTGCGCGGCACACTCTCTGACTTGTGCAACGCTCCCCGGTGCCGACTCGAGCGCCTCGGTGTAAACGGTCTGGATCGAGTCGATCACGACAACGTCCGGTCGCTGGGTGCGAATCGCGCCGACGATAGCCTCGAGCTGGACTTCGGCCAGAAGCTCGACGGCCGCGTTGACCAGCCCGAGGCGTTGCGCGCGCAACGCGATCTGATCGGCGGATTCCTCGCCGGTGACGTACAAAGCCCGGCGCAAAACGCCGACCGAGGCCATGGCCTGCAACAGCAGCGTCGACTTGCCGATGCCGGGATCGCCTCCGAGCAGGATCACGCCACCGGGAACGAGGCCACCACCAAGGACCCGGTCGAATTCCTCGATGCCGGTCGGCACGCGCGGGTTATCGCTGGTGTCGACGCTGGATAGCGCTCGCACGACGTTCGCTCCCCCGGCTAGCGCCTGGAAGCGCGATGCCGGCGTCGCCGCGATCGTCTCGACAAGGGTGTTCCAGACGCCGCAGTTGGGGCATTGGCCCTGCCATTTGCTGGTCGTGCCCCCGCACTCGGTGCAGGCGTAGGCCGTCTTTGCCTTGGCCATCGGATGTCAGAATTGGCGGAGCACGTCGCTCATGCCTTAAGCGAGCTCGTCGGGATGGACGACCGCCGTGCCCAGCTTGCCGACCACGATGCCGGCTGCCCGATTGGCGATCCTGACCGCGCTGGAAATGTCCGCGCGCGCCCCCATCAGCGTAGCGAGCGTCGCGATCACCGTGTCGCCCGCGCCGGAAACGTCGTAGACCTCGCGCGTAAGCGCCGGGATGTGCTGTGCGCCGGCGTCGGTGTAAAGTGACATGCCTTCTTCGGCGCGAGTGATCAACAGCGCTTCCAGGCCGAGCTCCGCGCGCAGCGTCTGGGCTTTGGTGGCGAGCTCCGCCTCGCTGCTCCAGGCGCCAGCGACCTGACGAAATTCCGCACGGTTGGGCGTCAGCACCGTCGCCCCTCGATAACGCAACCAATCCTCGCCCTTGGGGTCTACCAGC
>VBDA01000211.1 GCA_005883655.1 Betaproteobacteria bacterium
CGATAGCGCTGAAACGCGCCGAGCTCGAGATTGTCGGCCACGCTCATGGATGCAAACAGCTCGCGCTTTTCGGGGACGAGCGCAACACCTCGTGCGACGCGCTGCTCGACATCGCCTGCCGCGAGCGGCGCGCCGTCGTAGCGAATCTCTCCGCGCGACGGTAACACACCCATGATCGCCGCCAAAAGCGTCGTCTTGCCAGCACCGTTAGGCCCGATGACGGTAACGATGCGTGCCACGTCGACGACCAGTGACACGCCGTGGACCGCCTCGACTTTGCCGTACGCGACGTGCAGATCACGGATTTCCAGGAGCGCCGGCATGGTAAGTGTTTCCGATCGCGCTTTAGACGCCACCGAGATAAGCTTCTAGAACAACAGGATTCTTCTGGATCTCGCCGGGCAGGCCCTGCGCCAGCATCTCGCCGAAATCCATCACCACCAGTCTGTCGGTCAATCCCATCACGAAGTCCATATCGTGTTCGACCAGGAGTATCGTCATGCCCTCTTCGCGCAAGCTTCGCAACAGCGCCGCCAATTCCTGCTTCTCGAGATAGCGAAGACCCGCCGCGGGTTCGTCGAGCAGTAGCAGGCAAGGATCGGCGGCAAGCGCGCGCGCAATCTCGACGATGCGCTGCTTGCCGAGCGACAGCGAGCCTACCGCCGCGTGCAGATGCTCGTTGAGGCCGACGCGTTCGATCTGGATTGCCGCTTCGGCGAGCGTCATCGCTTCTTCTCTGCGATCGAGCCGCAGCGCGGCACGCGTCACGCCGGAGCTTCCGCGCAAATAGGCTCCCAGAGCAACGTTGTCGAGCACCGACATGGCCGGGATCAGCTTGACATGCTGAAAGGTCCTGCAGATACCGAGGCGCGCGATTTGAAACGGCTGCCGGTTTCCGGTGGACCGGCCTTCGAACGCGATTGTCCCGGAGGTGAGCGGCAATGCGCCGCTGATGAGGTTGAACATCGTGCTCTTGCCCGCGCCGTTGGGGCCGATCAAGCCCAGGATCTCGCCTCGGTAGAGCTCGAAAGAAAGATCGCTGACCGCGACCAAGCCGCCGAACTGTTTGCGTGCGCGCTCGACCACAAGTAACACGCCTTCATTTCCGCGCGACCGTTTAGGAAGAGTTGTGGCCTTTGACACCGGCAACGGCTTTCTTTGCGGGACGGCGCGCGCGAGCCACGGCCACACGCCGTCGCGCGTACGCTGCAGCAAGAGAATCATGAGAATCCCGAATACAACCACCTCGAAGTTCCCGTCGCGACCCAAGAGGCGCGGCAGCCAGTCCTGCAACACCTGCTTCAACAAAGTGATCACCGTCGCTCCGACGACTGCGCCCCAGACGCTTCCGGCGCCGCCAACGACGGCCATGAACAAATACTCGATTCCCTGGATGGGGCCGAAAGGTGTCGGGTTCACGAACCGCTGCAGGTGCGCGTACAGCCATCCCGAAATGCACGCCAGCAACGCGGCGTACACGAAGATCACGATCTTGAGCCTGCCGGCATCAACGCCGAAAGCCTCCGCCATCTCGAGGGCGCCCTTGAGCGCACGCACCGCCCGCCCGGGCCGAGAATCGAGAAGGTTGCGCGTGGCCCACAGGCTCGCCAGCACGATCGTCCAGATCAAATAGTAGAAGTGACGCTCGCTGCGCATTTCGATACCGAAGAAGGACAGCGCGGGTATGCCTGCCAGACCGGTGTGTCCCCCGAGAAATTCCAGGTTGCCGAAGATGTAATACAGGCTGATGCCCCAGGCGATCGTCGCCAGCGGCAGGTAGTGGCCTTTCATGCGCAGCGTGATGAATCCGAGAAAGAGCGCAACCACCGACGTCAGCGCGACGCCTATTGGCAGGTTAACCCAAGGCGATATCGCGGGATGATTGAGTGACAGGTACGCCGTCGTATACGCACCGAGACCGACGAATGCCGCCTGGCCGAATGACGTTTGCCCCGCGACGCCGGTTAGAAGCACCAGGCCCAGCGACACAATGCTGTAGAGGCCGATGTAGTTGAGCAGCGTGACCCAGAACGGCGGCGCGGCGACAGGAGCCAGCAGCAATGCAGTACCGAGAACCAGCAGCACCGCGGCGCGAGGGTTCATTCCTCTTCCTCGTGATGATGCGTCGTCAGCGATCGCCAGAGCAGCACCGGGATGATCAGCGTGAAGACGATCACTTCCTTGAACGCGCTTGCCCAGAAGGAAGAAAACGATTCGAGCAATCCCACCAGCACGGATCCGGCCGCCGCCAGTGGGTAGCTCGACAGCCCGCCGATGATCGCACCGACGAACCCTTTCAGACTGATGAGAAACCCGGAATCGTAGTAGATGGTCGTGATCGGTCCGATCAGAACACCCGAGAACGCTCCGAGCAGTGCGGCCAGCACAAACGTCAGGCTCCCTGCGAGGCTCGGGCTGATCCCCACCAGCCGGGCACCGACGCGATTGATCGCGGTAGCGCGCAGCGCCTTACCGTACAGCGTCCGCTCGAAGAAAAGGTAAAGTGCTCCGATCAGGATCAGCGACGAAAGGAGCACGAGAACGCTCTGACCGCTGACCGTGATATCGCCAACGTGAAAAGTTGCATCGGTGAATGGCGGCGTGCGCGAGCCCTCGGCGCCGAAGAACCATAGTCCCAGCCCCAGCAACGAAAAATGAGCCGCGACGGAGACGATGAGCAGAACAAGCACTGACGCCTCCGCCAAGGGCTGATATGCGACCCGATAGAGCAACGGTCCCAGCGCGGTGACGATAACAAGGGTCAGCAGGATCTGGATCGGAAACGCAAGCGACAGCGGTGCGACGGCATAGACCACGACGGCGATCGCGAGCGGAAGGACGAGGTAGAGAGCAAGGCGTCGCGGAAACCGCCGCCAATCGCGTTGTCGCGCGGCCGTATAGCATTCCATTGTTCCTGCAATCAACGCCAGGCCGGCGAGCAGTCCCACGGTTCCAGGAGGCTTGCCGAGCTGAAGTGCGGCAAGCGTCAATGTTCCATAGGTGACGAACTCGCCGGAGGGAATGAAAATCACCCGCGTCACGGTGAACACCAGCACCAGAGCCAGCGCCAACAGCGCGTAGATGGCACCGTTGGTCACTCCGTCCTGTGCCAGAAGCGCGGCGATGGAAAATGTCATGAACAGGAATGTCCTCGCCGCGGGCTTGCTTGGTGGTTCTCCAATCGCTGCGACGCTACGCGTCTTGCTCTTGGACGTCTGCGTCACTTAACCAGGACCCATTTCCCGTTTTCGATACGGACGATGACACGCGCACGATTGTCCATGCCGTTGTGATCACCGGCACTGATGCTGAATACGCCGTTGCTTGCGGCAACATCCTTGGAATTCTCCAGCGCGTCGCGCAGCGCGCCGCGAAACGCCTTGCTCCCTGGCTGGGCTTTTTTCATTGCCTCGGGAATCGCGCGCTGCAGCAGCAGGTATGCGTCCCACGCGTGGCCGCCAAAGGTCGTGCGGCTGCCGGCCCCGTACTTTGATTCGTACGCCTTGACGTATTCGGCCGCCGATTTCTTGACCGGATTGCTATCCGGCAGCTGCTCGTAGACGAGCAAGGGGCCGGCGGGAAGGATGCTGCCGTTGCCGTCGGCACCGACGACGCGAAGGAAGTCGGCGTTGGCAACGCCATGCGTCTGATAGATCTTTCCCTTGTAGCCGCGCGAAACGAACTCCTTGTGGGGTGTTGCCGCGGGAGTACCGGCGCCGGCGATTAGCACCGCGTCGGCGCGGCAAGGATTTTCAGCACCTGACCGGTGACACTCGGATCGTTCCGGTTGTATTTTTCCTCGGCGACGATCTTGATGCCCGCGGTCTGCGCCGAGCGCTTGATCTCCCCCAGCCAGCTGTCGCCGTAGGCATCAGCAAAGCCGATGAACCCCATGGTGCGCACGCCATTGGCGCGCATATGGATAGCAACCGCGTCGGCCATCAGTGAATCATTCTGCGGAGTCTTGAATACCCACTTGGTTCTCGCGTCCGTAGGAAGGATGATCGCGGCGGATGCGGCGAGCGAGATCATCGGCGTTTCGGCCTCGGCGACAACATCGCGCATCGCCAGAGAATTAGGCGTTACCGTCGATCCGACAACTACGTCGACGTTATTCTCGCTTATCAACTTTCGCGTGTTCTTGACCGCTTCGGTCGTGTCGGACTTGTCGTCGAGGACGATGAAGTTGAGCTTCTGTCCGCCGATCGTCGGCGAGCCGATCATCTCGAGCGTATTTTTTTCCGGAATGCCGAGCGACGCCGCCGGGCCGGTCGCCGAGAGCGTAACGCCGATGTTG
>VBDA01000212.1 GCA_005883655.1 Betaproteobacteria bacterium
AAACGAAACGATACCGATGCGAACATCCGGCGGCTGTTCCCGAACGAAGGCCTTTGCCGCGGTTTGCGCCGCCACAATCCGATTGGGCTCGACGTCGGTTGCACGCATGCTAAGCGATACGTCCATGGTGAGAATGATGGTGCGCTGATCGGACGGCAACGTGACGATCGCGTTCGGGCGTGAAATAGCAAAGATCGCCGCGAGCATGCCCACCAGGAACAGGAGCGGCGGTATGTGGCGGCGAAAGCGTTGCCCTGGTCCCAGGGCGGCCTTGACCAGGCCCAGGCTTGCATATCTGAGCGCAGCCTTCCTTCGCCTCTGCAATAACCAAACGTAGATGCCGACCATTACCGGCGCGGCAAGCAGCAGCCAAAGCATCTGCGGCCAAACGAAGCTCATGGCGTTAGCGGACCAGTGGCCGGAGGGGGCCGCGCGCCAAGCCGATTCCTCGAGCGCAGCAGATTCCAAATGACCCGCATGGCCACTCGCGTGTCAGCGCGTTGAAAGGTGCGCAAGCTCGGCGTCGATGTCCGCCAAGCGCTCGAGCTCGCCCGCTCGCTGGTCGAGCAACGATTGCCGCTGCGCGAGCAGGTCGAGCGACGAACCGTCGCCGGACGCGAGCTTCGATGGGTCCGCTCCGCTGGCTTCGATCGTTTCTATTTCGCGACTGATGCCTGCGATCGTTTCATCGGTCGCAGCAACGATAGCGGCTCGCTGACCGTTCAACGCGATTCGCAGCCGTTGGACGGCTTCGGGCGGAGCCATCGCCGGAAGGCTGAAGCGAAAGCTCTTGTCGGTCCACGTCCAGCGCGGAATCTCGACGTCGATGAATTGTTCCGCCAAACCGAACTGCGGCACATCGAATTCGACATGCGCTCGCTCGCTTACCAGCACCGGCACATCAACGTAGACGCCGTGCCAGACCGTGCGGCATTCGTTGGGCAGGATCAGGTCCGGATACTTGCAGCTGAATTCCGGAAGATCCCAAAGCTTGACCCGCTTGCTGCGCAACGCGGGCGTTTCGTAATCCATGCGCTTCCAGCGCGTGCTCATGTTCGGCGCAGTGACCCGGATTCGCCGGTGCTCGATCGAGACAACGGGCACACGAAAGATCCAATGATATTCGCGCGTAGTCGGAACCAACACCGGCCGATCGTCTTCCGCCGCCGGCGTTTGGATCGGCGGACCGAGTTCGATTCGACCGGTCTCGCGTTGAGGCGGCGCCGCCTGGATGTCGGCGGCACGCGCCCCGTGAACCATGCCGCAGGCGATGCTGCACGCCAGAATAAGAAGCTCGCTCCTGCCCATTCGATAATCCTCGTTTCCGATACAACGACATTAGTGCCGCGGCGTGAGTTTGTCCAGTGAGTTTGTCCGGAGCGCGCGCGGGCTCCACTCGCGGACCCCATTGCCGCCGGGGCGAAACTTGAACTCCGCTATGATTGCAGGCTCAAAGGCACCGAGGTTTTTTGCAATGGCATCTCAACACGGCTTTTCGCTGATGGAAATGGCGGTGGTCATGGCAATCATCGGAATTCTGGCGCTGCTGGCCGTTCCCAGTTATCAGGACCGCCTCGTCAGGGATCAAATCATCTCAGCGATGCCGTTGGCCGATATTGCGAAAACTCCGATCGCCTTGTCCTGGGCCACACTGCAGTCGTTTCCCGCCGATAACTCCAGCGCAGGATTGCCGCCAGCCGAAAAGATCGTCAACAATTTCATCAGTTCGGTCCTGGTTCAGACAGGCGCGATTCACATTACGTTCGGCAATAGCGCCAACGGCATCATCAAGGGAAAGATTCTCACCCTCCGACCGGCGGTGGTGGTCGATGCGCAGGTCGTGCCGGTCGCCTGGGTATGCGGCGACGCCGCCGGTCCCGGGCAGATGACGGTCAAAGGCGAGAACAAAACCAATATCCCCGCCAACTATTTGCCCTACAACTGCCGCGCTCCCAGTCCATAGCATTCCGCGATACCGGCGGCGACCGGCGAAAAAATAGCCCGCATTGTTGCGAGGCGGTGCAATCACCAGCCACCTCCGAGTTCGCGTTGTTGGCGAGATCGTCCCGATCACGCGTTCACAAATCGCGTTCGCTTTCGGGCAACGTTCAACAAAACAGCCTCCCAGCCCGCGGTGCCACCTGATCATGGTATTCAGCCGAATTACGAACTGTGCAGTCTGTGGCACACATATTGCTGTCTTGGGCATTCAAGCTTTGCTCCAGGGAAGACGTGGTGAGGGGAGACAGAATCGGGATTCTGGGCGCTGCCGTTTTCGGCCTATTTGTGCCGATGTTCGCCCATGCAACGCTGACGGTGACGCCAATAACTTGGAACGTCGTCGGCCTCGACAGCAACAGCCCCACCTCCGGGCCGAAGGATTTTCCGGTCGGCGCACGCGTCTGCAGCAATGTCGCCACCACCAACGTCGCCGTCAACTGGATTTGGGACTCGGCGAACGCGAACGTCAACCTGCGTCCCGGGTCGCTCAACACGATCACCCTGCCGGCGATCGGCGCCGGCGTCTGCGCGGACGCCTACTTTGAAATCGAGGTCAATCAGGTCGCCGCAGCGTACGACACCACGCGCCGTTATCACATCACCGCGACTGATGGTTCGGGAACGGCCTCGTCGCCGACGCCGCGCGAGGTGTACGTCGAGCACCTGATCTCGCAAAACCGGAACTCTATCATCGGGATCAAACTAAACGGGGTGTCGATCGCCCCCGGTGGATCGATGAATCTCGTCGTCGGCAATACCTATACGATCGAGCTCGACGGCGGCACAGCGACGCAGGGTTACAACCAGTTCGAAGCGTTCATCAGTTTTCCGAACACCATCTTCCAGATATTGTCGGTCAGCACCACCTATTCCGCCGACAACTCTCCATACGTTCCGGGCCCCGCACCGATCGCCACCGACAAGCTCTACGCGGATGCGTGTCTGTGGGAAAGCGATCCGACCAGCCCGAACTATCGGAGCTGCATCGGCGGCGACTTCAAGGCCGGCGGCAGCGCCGTCGTCACGACGTACACCATCAAGGTCATCAGCGGTGGCGGGACGGCGCAAACCCTGAACAGCCTGCTGTACGACTTCTCCGGCAGCAGCTATCACTACAACGCCGACTTCGGGGTCAACGCGGTCGTCGCCAACATCGTCGATCCCGCGGCGCTTACGATCTCGAAGGCGTTTTCCCCGACGCCCACGGTCGCGGGAGGAACATCGACTCTGACGTTCACGATTGGCAACCCGAACCCTTCCGCGGTGGGCGGCGCCAACTTCACTGATGCGCTACCCCTGCTCTCGGGCAGCCAGATGGTGGTCGCGACACCGGCGACCTTCTCGACTTCGGGCTGCGGCTCGCCGACCTTCGCGCCGACGGCGGGAGCAGCCTCGATCTCATTTAGCAACGGCAACGTTGCTGCGAACAGCAGCTGTGTGGTCAACGTGCTGGTCA
>VBDA01000213.1 GCA_005883655.1 Betaproteobacteria bacterium
ATTTGCTATGCTAGGCATACTGTCTCGGCATGCGTCGAGAGTGGTCGGCGCGCGTTTATCTGACGCCTCGCTCAGTGGAAAGGAGCGAGCGGCGTCGGCCGCAGATGCCGTTTTGTGATCGTTGCGCCATTTCGTCACCGTCGCGACTCGGAAAGGTTCGAGCTCATGGAACTGCGCAGCATCCAATACTTCGTGCAGGTGGCGGATGAAGGATGCATCACCCGCACCGCAGACAAGATCGGCATCGCCCAGCCCGCACTGACGCGGCACATCAAGCAGCTCGAGGCGGAGTTGGGCACCCAGCTTCTGACGCGCTTGCCGAGAGGCGTTCGCCTGACGACCTCGGGACGGGATTTCCTCGACCATGCGCGCGCGATCACGCTCGAAGTGTCGCGCGCCAGCGAGCACGTCCGCGGCAAAGCCGTGGCCCCCAATGGAAGGGTCGTGATGGGCACTTCGCCGACCCTCGCGCCCCTGCTGCTGCCGGGCTGTGTCGCGCGGGCGCGCCAGCAATGCCCGACGGTGACCTTGAAAGTCGTGGAGGGCTTCAGCCCCCAGCTTCTGGATGCCCTGCTTACCGGGCGACTCGACCTTGCGCTGATGACCAACCCGCCGCGGACCACTGCGCTGACCCTTACGCCGCTGTGCTCCGAACCCCTGGTCGTTCTCTCGGCGCCCGGAGCGAGAGGCACCCGGCACGCGTTTTCGCTGGCGGAGCTTTGCGCTACGCCATTCATCATGACGGTCGGCATCCGCACGCTCGTCGAGCAGCAACTCGCTGGCTTCGGTGGTGGCCTGCGCGTCGAGGCGGTGGTCGATTCCGTCGAAGCGATCCGACGGCTACTTATTTCGGGGGTCGGCATGACGATCATGCCGGTGTCCGCGTTTCACGATGAAATCCGGGCGGGGCGACTGGCCGCGTACCCGATCGAAGAAGCGAATCTGCACCGCATCCTCATCCTCGCGCGTCCTGTCGCTGAGGTAGGTTCGGCGGCCATCGACGAAATAGAGCGTATCGTCCGAGGCGAAATGGCCGACCTGATCCAGGCGGGCTTCTTCAGGATGCCCGCAGCGGACCGGATGGCGGCTAGCCGTCGACCCGCCGTGGCGAAGGCGAGCGCTCCCAAGCGCCGCGCACGAAGAGCGCGAGTCGACCAATAAGGAGCGGCAGAGTCCGACATGGCGGCTTCGGCGGGCGGGATCGCTTAAGGGACTTGAGAGGAGGTGAGCGGCATGCGCAGAAGAAAATTTGTGGCTTCCGGCCTAGGACTGATGGCGGCCGCGGCCGGGCAAGGGTTCGTGGGGAGCTTCAACGGAATGGGGCTGCGCGCTCAACCTGCGGTTACGCCGGCTGCTCCGCGTAACCCGGCGGGACCTCCGCAAGGGACGTGGATCAGGCTCGCACCGTTTCCTCAAGCAACCGGAGAGCTGCTGGGGACGGCAATCAACGGCAAGCTCTACGCCGCGCAGGGGCTGCTGCCCGGCTTCAAGCCGGCCGGCCTCGTGTATGAATACGATCCCGCCGGGGACGGGTGGACGCAGAAGAAGTCGATGCCGCATCCGGTCCACCACGCCGCGGTCACGGCGCTGAATGGGAAAATGTATTTGTTCGGCGGCTTCGACCTTCCTGCCGCGGGGCCGCCGGGTTGGAACCCCGTCAACGATGCGTGGGAATACGATCCGGCGACGGATGGCTGGCGGGCGCTGGCCGCCATGCCGACGCCGCGCGGTGGCGGTGTAGCCGCGGTGGTCGGCGGAAAAGTGTACGTGATTGGCGGGGCCGGACCGGTGCCCGACGCGGGCGCTCCGGTCATCCGTCCCCGCCAACCGCAGCGGTCCCTGGGAACGGTGGAGGAATACGATCCGGCCACCAACAGATGGCGCGCGCGAGCCCCGATGCCCACCGCCTGCAATCACATGGGCGGCGAGGCCGTGAACGGAAAGATCTACGTGATCGGCGGACGCCTGAGTGGGGCGTTCATCATCGGCCTTCCGGGGAATATCAACCTGGTGCAGGCCTACGATCCAGCGTCCGACTCCTGGGTCACCAAAACTCCCATGCCGACGCCACGCAGCGGGCTCAACACCGCCAGCTTGAACGGCATCATTTACGTGGCCGGCGGCGAGGTGCAGGACGACAAATACCTGGCGGCGTATCGCGCATTCGAGGCCTACGATCCCGCGAGCGACGTCTGGTGGCAGCTACCCTCGATGCTGCTGCCTCGGCACGAGTGCATCATGGCCGTCTTGGGTAACAGGATTCATGTCGCCGGCGGATCGGTCCAATCGGCGATCGTCCCCCTCCCCAGGGGCCTGAGCTTCGATACCGATTCGCACGAAGCGTTTGAGGTTGCGCCTTAGTTCAAGGGCCAAGTTCTGGCGCACCGTTTATCGCGGTGCGCCCGCTGAGGGTATTCTTCATTTCTTGGGAAGATTATTCCTGGCCCTTTCCGATTGCCTCTTGAACATCTCCATCACGTCATTCAAGTGCTTGGGATCCGCGGAAGAGCTGACACGCTTGGGATCGGCCTCGGACGACACGGCAACGCTGCTCACGCCGTTCGCTTCGCAGCCCACTACTGCGCCGGTTCCATTCTTGGCGCCCGCTTCCGCTGACTCGAGGTAGATGCTGCACTTGGTCACTTTTCCCTTCGTCGACCAGGTATAGGCGACCTCGTCATCCTGTTTGTAGGCCGGCTCGAGGGCCTTCATCGCCGCGAAGAACCTCTGGAGTACGAGGGCGTCGTAGTCGGGGTAATCCGGCCAGATTCGCGTGCCGAGCAATACCTCGTTCTTGTTCGCATCCCTCATGTAGACAATGACGCTGATGGCACTGTCCTTCGCCGTGGGGATCTTGCCCGGTGACGAGGGCTTCTTCGTCTGAGCGAAAGCCCCGGACGCGGCAAAAACCAACGGAAGCAACATCAGTAGCGATATCGAGCGCAACATTGAATCCTCCTATTGAACGTGGTCGCTTTGGGGTTGCGAGGCAGTCCCGAATGCGTATGTGCGCAATATAAGTCGAACCTTCGTCGGTCGGCAATCCGATGGCGTCGGAAGTACACTAC
The DNA here is from genome assembly GCA_005883655.1 of Betaproteobacteria bacterium. Classification (GTDB taxonomy): domain Bacteria; phylum Pseudomonadota; class Gammaproteobacteria; order Burkholderiales; family Casimicrobiaceae; genus PALSA-1003. The sequence goes on from VBDA01000213.1 coordinate 3,069, forward strand.
TGCGCGCGTTCACGACCTCCCGAAGGTAACCTAAAATGTCGTGCAGAACTAACCGTGCGACTTATTCGGCTTCATTTTCGGAATTGTCAGCGGAATCAGCCGTCGCTAAATCGGAGCACGCATGAATCCCGGAAACCCCGGTAATTTTCTTTTATCGCTCATCGCCACCTTTACTCTTGTCAGCCTAGGGATACTGGCCCCGACGGCCCACGCTTCCGACCAAAGCCTCGGCGCCGTCTCCTTCGCCAATTCGGGCTCCCCTGCGGCGCAAGCCGACTTTCTCACCGGCCTCGCTCAGCTCCACAACTTCCAGTACCGCCAAGCGGCCGAGGCATTTCAGCGAGCTGAGTCGCGCGACTCAAATTTCGCGATGGCCTACTGGGGCGAGGCGATGACCTATAACCACGCGGTCTGGCAGCAACAGGATCTTCCCGCCGCACGCGCCGCGCTCGCGAAACTTGGAGCGACGCCGGGAGCTCGTGCAGCCAAGGCGGGAACGCCGCGCGAGAAGGCCTACTTGCATGCGGTCGAAATCTTGTATGGCGAAGGCGACAAGAATGACCGCGACCGGCGCTACGCCTTAGCGATGGAACAACTCCACGCAACCTATCCGGACGATATCGACGCAACCTGCTTCTACGCCCTCGCACTGCTCGGCACCTCGCATGCCGGTCGCGATGTGCCGACGTACATGCGAGCCGCCGCGCTCATGGAGGAAGCGTTCGAACAGCATCCTCAGCACCCGGGCGCAGCACATTATCTGATCCACTCCGTCGACGACTCCGTGCATGCACCGCTCGGCCTGCGAGCCGCAAATGCATCACATGACCTCGCACATCTTTCTCGCGCTCGGCATGTGGGATGACGTAGTGGCAGCGAACGAGGCGGCACTCGGCATCGTCAAGCAGAAAATGCAGGCGCGAAACCAAGCAGCGTCCCCGGTCGGTTGCGGTCATCCGATCACCTGGCTCGCCTATGGCTATTTGCAGCAAGGAAGATTCGCCGACGCGCGCCGGCTGGTGGAGAACTGCGGCGAGGAGGTGCGCAAAAACCGGCCCGAGAGGGCCACGGGTGCCGACCTCCTCGACTACGACACGACCTCCGCGGGTTCGTTTAGCGCGATGCGCACGCGTTACCTCGTCGACTCCGGCGACTGGTCGGGCTTGGTGACCGATCTCGAGGTAAACGTTGCTGGCATAGTCGCCGCCGAATTCACCCGGGACTTTGCCGATGCGTACGGCGCTGTCCGCCACGGCAGGATCGACACTGCGGTCAAGGCGGTCAAGCGAGCCAACGATTCCGGCCAGCGCTTTATCGCCGCCGCCATAGCCGCAGGAGTTCCAGCCGAAAGCCCGATGCGACGCGTTCCGATGATCGAACGGGACCAATTGAACGGCCTCTTGTTAGTGCGGCGGGGCAAGACCGCCGGCGGCTTGGCCCTGCTTGCCAAGGCCGCGGCCGCCGAAAAAGAAATCCCCATGGAATTCGGGCCGCCTTCGCTCGACAAACCGGCGAACGAATTGCTCGGTGAAGTGTTGCTCGAACACGGCCGAGCTCACGATGCGCGAGCCGCGTTCGAGGCAGCTCAGGTGCTGGCCCCCGGCCGAGGGCAATCGCTCATTGGCCTCTGGGCATGCGCACGTGTGCTCAAGGACAGCGAACTCGCCCAGAGCGCTGATGCTCGGCTTGCGAAGGTTGGATTGCGGGAAGCGCTGGCCGGCAAGACCAAGTAGATCGACGAGGGCGACGACGCACACGCGTAAATTCAGAACCAGTGACCCAGTCGCACGGTCATGCCGGCCATCAATTGCAAGTCGGGCGCAGCACGTGACAAGCCCGCAGCTACGGCGACATCCAAGACCAACGCGTGGCTTACGTTGTAGTTCAGTGCCACGAGACCTTGCGTCTTTGCTGATGCTCCCCGCTGGACGAGGCCGGACACCTCGCCGGTGATGCCGAATCGTTCGTCGAGCGGATGCGATGTCGCGACCGCCCATCCGCCCTGCCATCGTCCTTGTCCCGCATCGACTGCACCGAGACGTACTCCCGCGACATTGATGTCGACATGGACGCCCGG
>VBDA01000214.1:0-545 GCA_005883655.1 Betaproteobacteria bacterium
CCTTTTGCGCCCGATCGTCGGGTGGAGAAATCGCGCAGGCGCATCGTATCGAGCTCGAGTTCGATCCGATTCGGTGTGGCCCACTCCGGCGCCGGGGGCGCATTGATCAGTTGCGCCTCCGTAAGAAATTCGAGGTTGTCCTGGAAGAGCCGCATGCCTTCTTCACCGAATTCGATCGCGGCGGCGAATGGCCAGAACCAAGGAACGGAGTGTTCTCGACGTGGTTTGCGCGTCTCCTGATGTGAAGCTGTCACTGGATGTGAGGCTGTCATCGTATGCGAAGCTGTCATTGCCTGTTCCTTCTCGACAGAGGTGTAAACGCGACGTCGCTCCCTCGCGTCTTCATTTCGATCTCCTTGCCGCAAAATTGTTCCTACCGTGCCCACTGTGCACGGCGATGCCAAGACCCAATGCAACAAGGCACGTTGGTCGCATCAACCGAAATTCGATGGGTGATGTCTCGCGAACATTGCGTTGCGATCCGGAGCAATTGGACAGCGTTCCGCGTGGGACGTGCCTATCTTTGCAGTGGATTAGTTTGATCG
>VBDA01000214.1:566-4505 GCA_005883655.1 Betaproteobacteria bacterium
AGGCTGAGCCCGCAGCGCGTAGGAGGCGTTCTCTCAACAAGCGTCGCCGTCTGGCGTGCCGCGGACCTGTGTCGATAGGTCCAAAGCAGAAGGGCCATGATCGAGCCGCCCGGCAAGAATAGCTCGATGGCCAGATAGGGGCCCAGCGAACGGAACTGCCGGAATATCCATTCAAGCGCTCTCACATCGATCCACCATTGTTTATTGCGCGCTCACTCTTCCACGTGCGCGGCAGTTGGTTGAATGTGCGCGGCCGCGCCTGCGGTTCCTGCGCATCCCGCTTTACCGGGCGCCAGCCGAAACGGCGCCACGTTTCGGCAATCGCAGTCGCATAGGACGGTTTGTAGGCAAACGCGCGGTCGAGAATTGAAATTTTGGGTTTCACGTTCATCTCCGTAATACTGCCGTGGCACCAAATGCCTAGGCAACGAGTGGGGTAAAAAAAATCAGGCGTTCTCCAGCATCCGCTGCAGAAAGCTTTCCATCTGGCGGGCTTCCTTCTGAGTAAAACCGCGCAAGAAACGGTTGAGAACCTTCATCGCAGATGCCCGAAGCTTGGGATAGACCGCCTTGCCTTCGGCAGTCAGCTCGAGATTCGACGTGCGTCGATCGTTCGGATGCGCGACGCGGCGCACCAGCCCTCTGCGCTCCAGCCGGTCGAGCATCCGTGTCATCGCGCCGGGGTCATACGATATCCCCTTGCACAATTCGCATGCGGAATCCGCTTCCCCCAGCGCAATCGACATCAGGATGACGAACTGAGCGCCCGTGATGTCGAGGGGGGCGAGCTCCGCGTCGAGTGCCGCGGCGATCTCGAGCTTCACGCGGCTGAGGAGGCCGCCGATGCTGCGCTTCGGATCGTACGATTTCAGGTCGTAGACCTCTTTTCTGGTCGCCGTTTCGGTTGAGCTCATGGTTCGTATTATGGTGCCTGAGCAACATTTGTCAAGGCTTTATTTGCCTAGGCTGATATATTCTTGATTTTGCTGAGGACTTCTTGGCATGCGGTAGCCTCAGGCCGCGGGTTGGCTCAGACCGGCAGCGTTCGCAGCAACGCGCTGGCACCATTCCAGACGATCTGCACCCCAATGCAGAGCAGGATGAACGCGCTCAGGCGCAGCAGAACGCTCATGCCCGTCTCCCCGATAATCCGGCCCAGTCGGTCCGCGTAGCGGTACGCGACAAACACCGTAGCGGCCACCAGAGTGACACCGACCAGTATCGCTGGGCCGTTGGTAAGCAGCGACCTCACGCTATGAGGGTGGTTCGCACCGATCGTAATCGCAACGGAGATTGATCCGGGGCCGACGGTGAGGGGCATCGTCAACGGGTAGAACGCGCGCGAGCGCTTCGGTTCCAAGGTTTCGGGTGCTGGTCTTTCGATCGCGCTGGGATCCTGGAGCAATTGCCATCCCAGGGCGCTGACCACCAGACCGCCACCAACTTGGACCACCGGTACCGAAAGGCCGAAGAGCTCCAGCACATAGGTTCCCGTAGCAACCGACGCCAGCAACAGGATGAACGCATTGATCGTCACCTGCCATGCGAGCGCGGCGCGCTCAGGCGGCGAGCAGCGGGATGTCATCGCGACAAAAATCGGCGCGCCGCCGAGCGGGTTGACAATCGGGAACAGCGCAGCGAAAACGAGCAACACGCCTTCGACGATCTGCCGCAGCTCTTCGGTCATGTAATTGACTTTACCGCTTACCCGTCCCGTCCGGGGACCGGACTGGTACTCTCCTTCACATCGGCCTCGAACACCTCCTGCAATTGCGCAGCCGCCTGCGCCGTCGTCTGGATAAGCTGCGTTTCGTCCTGGCGCACGGCGTACTGCTCATCCATCAGTTTCTCGTCATGCTCCTTGAAAAGGGCGACGGCGCGCGCCACCTGCGCCGCCTCCATTCCAGTCAGCTCCAGTGCCTGGCGCGCCGTTTCGAGGCTCGACAGAAAGATCTCCCGCTCGATGGCCTCGCGGTCGATGTCGAGGTCGCGCAGCCGGTAGTAGTGAACGCGATTGCGCGCCCGCGCGAGGATGGGAAGATTGGGAAAATTCTTGCGGACGACCGCCGCTGTCTTCACCGAGGCCTCGACGTCGTCGATGGCCAGCACGAAGAGCTTGGCGTCGCGCGCCCGGGCCGATTCGAGCAACTCCAGGCGTGACGCGTCGCCGTAGTAGACCTTGTTACCGAAGCGGCGCACGAAATCGACCTGCTGGAAGCTCGCCTCGATCGCGGTGAACGGAATACCGGCCATGCGCAGGACACGCGAGACAATTTGTCCATAGCGGCCGTAGCCGGCGATGATCACCGGATTGCCGTGGCCCTCGATGAGATCGAACTCCGGCGTCTTCGTGCGCTCGAGCCAGCGTTCCAGCAGGCGTTCGTGCACGATGAATGAGAGCGGCGCGAGGAGCATGGAGACCGTCACGACTAACACGAGAAACTCGACGGTCTCACCCGGAAGGATGCCCGCCGTTTGCGCCGCGACGAAGAGCACGAAGGCGAATTCCCCGCCTTGCGCAATCAGTACGGCGATGCGTTGCGCTTCTTCGCCGCCGGTCCCGGACACGCGCGCCAGGCCGTACATGAGCAGAGCTTTCAACACCATCAGACCGAGCACCACGCCGAGCACCGTGAACGGATCCGACACCAATAGCGCGAGATTGGCGCTCATCCCCACCGCCATGAAGAACAGCCCGAGCAGCAGTCCCTTGAACGGCTCGACGTCGGCCTCGAGCTCATGCCGGAATTCCGAATCGGCGAGCAGCACGCCGGCGAGGAACGCGCCCAGCGACATCGAGATGCCTATGGCTTCCATCGTCAGGGCCGCTCCGATAACGACCAGCAATGCCGCGGCGGTGAACACTTCGCGGCCGCCGAAGCGTGCGACGAGCTTCAGCGCCGGACGAACCAGGAGCCGGCTGACGACAATGACAAACGCGATCGCCGCTACACCTTTCGCAGCGAGTATCCATCCACTCGCGTGGCCGGTCCTGTCCGGGCTGAGCAGCGGCAGCAGCGCGATCAAGGGAATCACGGCGACATCCTGAAAAAGCAGTATCGCGAACGCGAGGCGCCCACTCGGGCTGCTGAGCTGGCCGCGCTCGCCAAGCCATGCCAGGACGATGGCCGTGGAGGACATGGCAAGTCCCAACCCGATCACGATCGCCGCCTGCCACGAAAGATTCAGCCAGACCGCGATGCCGGTGAGCGCGATTCCCGTCACGACAACTTGTGCGCCACCCAATCCGAACACGGGATGGCGCAACGCCCACAGCCGGGAGGGCTCGAGTTCCAGTCCGATGAGGAAGAGCAGCAGCACGACGCCCATTTCCGCGAAGTTGAGCGTCGCATCCGCGTCGGCAATCAATCCCAAACCCCATGGACCGATGATCGCGCCGGCCGCGAGGTAGCCGAGTACCGCGCCGAGCTGCATGCGCCGGAACAGCGGGACGACGATCACTGCCGTCACAAGGAAAATTGCAGCCTGTTCTAAGAGGTTCATGAGATTGGGACTACATTGGATACGACGTTTGAGTGGCCAAAACCCCCGCCGCTACGATGGCCGCATCGATGCTTGACTTGGTGACCACGGTCACCCGGTAAGAAGTTACCGAGGATACCGCGGGACCGTGACCCACTTTTTTAATTCACTCGCCCCAGCAACTCTCAGCAAGCGCGCGGCACTTCGCGGCGTTCTATCTACTTAACCACGAGATTCGAGACTGTTCTCATTGTAGGACTTCTTGGGGACCTTCATGGGCGCGGCTCGGTGGCAACCCAGACCAGGTACCTGCTGATTACCGTCACGGTTGCGTTTGCCCGCTCCATCCCCAAATGGGTTCGATGACTCCGTACTCCGTCCTCGACCTGTCGCCCATCAACCAAGGAAGCGACGCCGCGCAGTCGTTTCGAAATACGCTGGATCTGGCGCGTCACG
>VBDA01000215.1:0-747 GCA_005883655.1 Betaproteobacteria bacterium
TGGGCCAATTGCAGCGATACAAATATTCGGCCGTACTGATGACTTGTCGCCGTGGGTAGCCATCGGAGCGCCCATTCCCGCGACAAGATTTCAGCATGTCGACGCTGGCGTCCAGGTACCCCTGACTTGGCCTGAAGCCTTGCGCGCGAAGGGCACGATTGTGACCGAGTTGAAGATCGTGATGGCGTTCGATGAAGGCGTCACGAGCGCACGGCTGGAGCGCGTAGCTCTTTATCCGCGCATCAACGAAATACAGCGAAGACAGTAGGCACTGCTGGCCATAACACTGTTCGCCGCACATGCAAGCTACTCACATTGGCCCGTGAGTTTCCGATTTGCCACAGATATTATCGCCGCCGGCTCGCTGAGATTGGACAGTACAATACGCGCCGATGGAGACTTCCTCGAGTGCGCATCAGCTAGACGCACTTACTGGCGTTCGCGCCCTTGCCGCACTTTGGGTTTTTGTCTTTCACAGCTGGTTGAATGGCGGATCACCGACGGTTCGTGTGTCCATTCTTCCGCAACCGATTGACCTTTCACCTCTAGCAGCCTTTGGCTGGCTTGGTCTGGATGTCTTCTTTGTACTTTCCGGATTTCTGCTAACCAGGCAGGCTTTTTTCAAAGCCGAGCGTTCAGTAGTAACAAGCAGGTCAACTGGATTTGCGGCAGCGTTCGGCGAGAAATACACCAGCTATTTGCGCCGCAGAATCTTGCGAGTATATCCAGCGTATTACGCATGCCTCA
>VBDA01000215.1:771-5054 GCA_005883655.1 Betaproteobacteria bacterium
TGCTTTTGCATCTCGGTATGATTCACAACTTTATCGAGAAATACATTGCGACCATGAACGGCGTGTTCTGGACGCTGCCGTTCGAATGGCAGTTCTATTTGATTTTTCCGTGCCTCTTCATAGTACTCAGACGCTACGGCGCATGGGTGCTATATGGGTCCGTACTGATCGGCGTCATCGGCACCAAGTTGCTGGTCATGGCAACAAACGATGGGTACCCTCAGGTGCTGCTACCCATACGTCTCGATACCTTCGCGGCGGGCATGTGTGCGGGAGCGTATGCGTTCCATCGCCCGCCTGCACGCATCATTGCCGCGACGATGTTTTGGGTCGGCCTGATTGGTCTTCTGACGACGCCATGGGTTTTCACTGGCTGCGAACACGTTGGTCATTACTACGACTTAAAAGGCTTTGTAAGACCGCCCTGGATCCAAGCCAGCATTTGCCTCATGTTACTGGGTCTGACTGGTGAGCGACATCTCGGCATACGCATTTTCGACAACAGGGTTGCCGTTGCGTTGGGTTTGATCAGCTACAGCATTTACCTGTTTCACGTACCCATTTTGGAATTGTTGCCAACCCTTGGGTTGATTCCGCAGCGCACTGCGTCGATCCAGGTTGGCCTATGTCTTACTGGTTTGTTGAACGGACATTCCAGACAAGGTACAAACCAACAAAACGAGCAGCGAGGCCGCGACCCGTCGTTTGGCGATTCTTCGTTCTTGATCCCATAGTGGTTTTAATTATGTGGGCGATTGCGCTCGAATTATTTTTGATCCTGAAAGGTGGCTAGACCACGCTCCTCATCGGGCGCGCGTAGCCTCGATACTCAAGCCCGTGTTATGATTTGTTTACGGGGACGTGCGAGCAGACTCCCCGTTCCACCAGACGTTCCAGCGTCCAAGCTCTGCTCCTGACCCAGGGTTCGCGCCCGGACGGGAGTTTGCATTGGACCCTTCATGATTTCACCGCATGTTCGACGACTTCTGTGGGTCAGAGGGCTGCGCGCTTTCGGCGACGGCTTCGTCAGCCTGCTACTGCCGCTCTATCTGATCGAGCTCGGGTTCGGCGCGTTCGAAGTCGGAGCCATCACCGCCGGCACGCTGCTGGGCTCCGGCATTCTCACCTTGGCCATCGGGCTCACCGCGCATCGCTTCAGACTGCGTACTTTGCTGCTCTTCGCCACTATCATGATGGCGGCGACGGGCATCGGTTTCGCTGTCGTCACGAATTTCTGGCCTCTGTTGCTGATCGCGGTGATCGGCACGCTCAATCCTTCCAGCGGCGACGTAAGCGTATTCCTTCCCCTCGAGCAGGCTGCGCTCGCGCACGTCGCCGGCGACCGCGAGCGAACGGCGCTCTTCGCGCGCTACAGTCTGGTCGGAGCGCTGGTGGCGGCGCTCGGTGCATTGGCAGCGGGATTGCCAGGATTGATGATCGACGCCGCCTTGCTGCCGATGCGATCCGCGCTGCAGCTCATGTTCGTTCTCTACGGCGCGATTGGGGTGGTCGCGGCGATGATCTACCGCAAGCTGCCGGCGGATTTCGCGGCCGATACGCAGGCCACGACTGCTCCTCTCAAGAAATCCAGGCGCGTCGTTTATGTCCTGGCCGCTTTATTCAGCCTGGACGCTTTCGGCGGCGGCTTCATCGTCCAGTCGATGCTGGCACTGTGGATGTTCGAGAAGTTCCAGTTGTCGATTGGCATCGCCGCGGCGATCTTTTTCTGGACCGGAGTGTTCACCGCGTTTTCGTATCTGCTCGCGGTACGCATCGCCAAGAGATTCGGACTGATCAACACCATGGTATTCACGCATCTGCCTTCCAGCGTGCTTCTGGTGCTCATTCCGCTGATGCCGGATTTGGGCTGGGTTATCGTCCTGCTGCTCGTTCGCAGCGCGCTCTCGCAGATGGATGTGCCGACCCGGAGCTCGTACGTCATGGCAGTGGTGTCGCCGTCCGAGCGTGCGGCGGCTGCCAGCATCACGTCGGTTCCGCGCAGCCTGGCGTCGTCGATCAGTCCGCTGGTGGCAGGATACCTGCTGCAGGTTTCGACTTTCGGATGGCCGCTGATTATCGGCGGCGTTCTGAAAATCGTCTACGATCTCTTGCTGCTCGGCATGTTTCGCGCCGTCCGTCCGCCCGAGGAGTCCTCGACTAAGCGCTAGCTCTTGCGAAACATTACCGCAGCCTCCTGCGCCCATTCCCGCCGCAGATCGTCGGAGATCGCCGCGTCGGTTTCGTCGATGATCGTCCACGCCCAATCCGGCAACGCGGAGGGAGGCAACTGCGCGCCGAGCTTGAGATGAACCTCGGCCTGGTTGCGCAGCATCGTCGGGCATACATTGAGCGCGTAGATCACCAACTCGGCCCATCCCTGCTCGTTCCGGATGCGCTCGAAGTAGGTACGGGTGAACATCCACTTGTCGTCGAGTCCCAGAAAAACCGGGTCCGATTTGGGCCGCTGGCGGACCGTGTAATCTGCGACCATGCGCTGGAGAAGCCGCATGGCATCGGTTTGTGTCTCCGACGCCGAAGCGCGAGCCAGAATGTGCTCATAGCTCATTCTCACGATCGCGTTACCGGCTTCGAACGGCTCGAAAAAAATCGCCCAGCCGCCAGGCTTGAGTGCGCGATGACACGACGCGAGCACCTTGGCGGGTTCGAGAATGTGATGCAGGATTGCGGCCCCGACGGCGAGGTCGGCGACGCCCGGAAGGTAGTTGGCCTCGGCCGCATCGACGCAGACCAGCGCGAATCGTCCCTCGCCGCCTTCGCTATTTTTGGCATCGTCCCGCTTGCTCAAGAAATCGCGCAGGATGGCGAGCAACTGTGGACTGATGTCGGTGGCGACGATGTTCGCGTCGGGGAAGCGGTCGGCCAGCGGGATGACCGAGTTTCCGGAACCCGACCCGATGTCGATGATCAACGACGGATCGCGCATGCCGCCTGTCTCCTGGAAGGCGCGCTCCAGGAGGAAGCGCCAATAGTCGACGTTCAGATAATTGCGGTGATATTCATCGGCGTGCTCGAGAAACTGCGCGGTGACACCGATCTTGACCGCGCCGATCGCCCGTGCAGGTGTTTGAATGCCCTCCAGCGCGCGGTCCTTGCTATCCAGTCCGACCAACGGCTCGGCGAAGACTTCGCCGAGGTTCATCGCGGTCGTGCGCAGCGGCGAAAAATATCAGCGATCATCGAGGCGAACCTCGACGTAGGCCCGATCTCGGATCTGACGCACCCAGTCCTGAAATGCCTCGTCCGCCTTGCGCTGACGGATCGCCACCTGCGCCTCGCTGCGCGCGCGGTCGCCGGTGATATCCTGCCGCCGCCGCTCGAGCACCTGGATCAGATGCCAGCCAAAAGGCGTTCGCACCGGGGCGGAAATCTGATTCGGCTCCAGCTTTTTCATCGCCTCGTCGAATTCGGGAACGGTGTCGCCCGGATTGACCCAGCCAAGGTCACCGCCTTTGGCGGAGGTAGTGTCCTCGGAATTGAGCTTCGCCAGTTCCTCGAACTTCGCCCCCGCATCGATCCGGTCTTTGAGACGGTCGATCTTGGCTTTGCCGTCGGATTCCGAAACGATTTCGTTGACGCGGACGAGGATGTGCCGCGCGTGCGTCTGATCGACCACGGTGGGCTCGTTGCGGCTGCGCTTGTCCAGCAGCTTGACGATATGAAATCCGGCCGCGCTGCGCGTTATCGCCGAAATCTGGCCGACCTGCATCGCCCGAACCTCGTCGGCGAATACTGTCGGCAGCCGTGCGCCCGGGCGCCAGCCGAGATTGCCTCCGCCAAGCGCATCGCTCGCGTCGGAAAATCCTGCCGCGACCTGGGCGAAGTCGGCCCCGTTCTTCAGCGCGCGCAGCGCGTCTTCCGCGCGCCGCTTCCTCGCGTCGATCTGATCCGCGCTTGCCTGCTCGGGCACCATCACCAGAATATGCGCCAGCTTGTATTCCGCTTCACCGCCACTCTGTGACTTAAGCATCGCCAGGTACTGCTCGACCTCCGCGTCGCTGACCGTGATCTTGCTGTCGACCTCGCGCTCGCGCAGGCGCTGCACCGTGAGCTCGTGGCGAACATCCTCGCGATACCGGGGATAGTCGATGTTCTCCTTCGCCAGCGCCTTGCGAAAATCTTCTGCGGAAAGCTTGTTCTCCTGCGCGATACGCAGGATCGCGCGCTCGATCATCGTATCGTCGACTTTAACGCCGTTTTCCTTGGCGAACTGAAGCAACGAACGCTCGGTCATCATGCGCTCGAGTACCTGCTTGTCGAGAACG
>VBDA01000215.1:5128-8963 GCA_005883655.1 Betaproteobacteria bacterium
GACGACGGCGACCACCCGGTCCACGTTGACGACACGTTGCGGCGGCGCACTCGGCTGCGCCAGCGCACAGGCGGATGCCAGCGCAAATCCTACCTTGAAGAGATTTCGAAATGCCATGGGCGACCTTCTAGAACTCTGGAAAATAATCGCTCGCCGTGGTGCCGGCGGGCCGCAAGGCCGGGTCGGTGACGGTCATATAGCCGGGCACGCTGCGCTTCAGGACATCGATCGGGTTGGTGCCGAGGCGCGCGAGTCCGTTCAGCTCGAACTGCACGAACACGGACTTGCTGGCGAGTTGCGTCGTTGTCGTCAACCGCTGACCGACGATGCGAAACGCCCAGCACCCGCCATTGTACTCGAGCCCTGCTACACCCTCCAGGGTTTTGCCGTCGACGAGCGAATAGTTCCAGCGCCCGATCACCGACCAGCCCTCCAAAAACGGCCGATCGACCTGCTGGCGGATGTAACGGTAGCTTGCGTTGAGCACACGCCCGGGACCCGGCTGCCAGCGCACGCCGAGGTCGAGACGCTCGGTCTGAGGGTGATTGAGGTTGTATTCGAATGTGCCGGCGGCCGACCACGCGTCCGACAAACGCCCTTCGCCCGACAGCAACAGGTCGGAGGTGTTGGCGGTGCGCGGTGCCTCGGTCAGCGTCACGCGCTGGTCCTGAAAATAATAGCGCTGCCCGATCGCAAAGCGCATTCTCTCCTCGCCTGTCTGCGGATCGGAGAACCTCGTGACCGCGGCCAGCGTTAGCTGATTCGCGTCGCCAATGCGATCGCTGCCCAGATACCGGTTTTCGGTGAAAAGCTGTGAAAAATTGAACTCGTCGATCGCGGTATCGAATGCCGGTATCTGATCCTGCCGGCGATACGGAATGTAGACATAGTAGGCGCGTGGCTCGAGCGTCTGCGTGAATGCCTTGCCGAACAGATTCGCGTCTCGCTCGAATACGAGGCCGCCGTCGACGCTGCTGATCGGGACGACACGGTTCAGATGCGACTCGGAAAGCGTCGCGTTGTCCAAATCGTAGTGCGTCATGTGCAGCCCGGTGCGCGCGTTGACGAACCACGCGTTGCCGCGCTGTGCCCACGTCACGCTCGGGTACAGTACCGTTCGGTCCCCGTTCACGAGCGCAGATTGGTGGAATCTCACGAACTCGCCACTGGCCTGAAAATCGAGACCCTTCCATTCGACGGGACTCATTGTCATCAGCAGTTGCGGCTCGCGAAAGTACGGCGGTGTAATCGGATTCGCGGGATCCTGGAGCGTCTGAAATCTCTGGATCCGGGTCAGCAATGAAAAGGGCCCGCGGTTGTACACGAATCCTCCCTCCCGCGGCAGCGTCGACTGCGAAGTCACCACAAGACGATCGGAGAGATCGGTAAAGTAGGCGTCGTCGGACACTTTTTGGATGTTGACGTAACCAGCCAGCCCCGGCAGGAAGCCAAAATTCTGGTTGTGTTTCCAGGACAATCCATAGCGATTGGTGCCGGTAATACGGTCGGGCAGCACTTCGGCGTCGGCCTCCCCCGCCATGTCGGGGAAAAGGTAACGCGCCTGTCCGTTGATTTGCAGCCCACGTCGCGTCATCACGCGCGGTGTCAGAGTCGCATCGTAATTTGGTGCGAGATTGAGATAATACGGGATCGACATTTCGATCCCGCGGCTGCTTGTCGAGCCGAAGACCGGCGTCAAAAATCCGGATTTGCGCTCGTTCGACAGCGGAAAATCCAGATAGGGCGAATAGAGTATCGACACCCCCTTGAAGATGATGCTCGCGTTGCGCGCCGTTCCAACCAGGCGCGAGCGATCCAGGTCGACTTCGCGCGAGGTGAGGTACCAATCGTCGTTGCCGGCGACGCAGGTCGTGTAGCGAAAATCCTTCAGCTCGTAGCGGTTCTCGCCGACAAAGAGCAAGTCCTTGGCGTCGCCTCGCGATGCGTTGTCGCCAATGTGGAATTCGGGCTGGTGGAAAAACCCGGTTTCGTCGCCGCGCTTGAACTTGGCCTCGGGGCCACTGATCCAATCGGCGCCGCGCCGCATCAGCACGTTGCCCTTGGCCCAGACTTCCTCGGTCACAAGATCGTAGTGCAGCCAGTCGGCGAGCACGGTCTCGCGGCGCGTTCGCAGCTCGACCTTGCCCGAGCTCTGAACCCATTTTTCACTTTCGCCTTCGAGCAGATCCGCACGAAGGTAGACAGCGTCCCGGTCCGATGCGGGACCTGGCTTGAGCGCCTTGGGCGGAGGCGGCACCAGAACCGGCGCGAGCTTGAGTCGCGGTGGTGTATCGGATGTATCCGGTGAAGGGGTCTGCGCGTAGACGACGCTCTGCAGGAGCAACAGTGACAACCCGACGGTGGAAGCGCGGCATTCCATGAGGAAGGCGATGTCAGCCGATGCTAAAATGTGCTCATTCTACCTGTCTCGCCGGCCACTCCTTGCTCCTCGCCGCATGACGTCCGATGTGCGATTCGACGCGCTGTGCGCATGGCTCGGGCGCGTCCTGCCGTCGCCGATGCTCTCGATCGAGCCTGCTTCGGCCGATGCGAGTTTCCGCAGCTACTTCAGGATAACGCTCTCCGACGAGCAATCGCTGACACCGGGCGGAGCGGCGGTCCGGACGCTGATCGCGATGGATGCCCCGCCCTCGCGCGAGGATTGTCGCCCCTTCGTCGCGGTGGCACGCATGCTGGCGGGCGCGGGAGTGCATTCACCCGCGATCCTTGCCGAAGCGCTCGACCTGGGCTTCCTTTTGTTGAGCGACCTGGGCACGCAAACCTATCTTGCCGCGCTCACCGAAGCCACCGCGCCGGCGCTCTATGGCGATGCCTGCGCGGCGCTCATCCGCTGGCAGCTCGCGAGCAGGCAAGGGATGCTTCCCCCATATGACGAGGCGCTGCTGCGCCGCGAGCTGGATCTGTTTCCGGACTGGTACATCGCGAGGCATGTCGGGGTAACGCTCGACAAGGCGCAGCGCGACACATTGAGCAAGGTATTCCGGCGCATTCTCGACAACAACCTTGCGCAGGCTCGGGTATATGTCCATCGCGACTACCATTCGCGCAACCTGATGGTCTCCGACCCGAACCCCGGCGTGCTGGATTTTCAGGACGCGGTGTACGGCCCGATTACCTACGATCTGGTTTCGCTGCTGCGCGATGCTTATGTCGAATGGGACGAAGCATTGCAGATCGATTGGGCGGCGCGTTACTGGCAGCGCGCGCGCGGCCGAGCTTCCTGTCGGCGCAGACTTCGGCACCTTCTGGCGCGATTTCGAATGGATGGGCGTGCAAAGACAGCTCAAGGTGCTGGGCATCTTCGCGCGGCTCTATCATCGCGACGGCAAGGACGCGTATCTCAAGGAAATGCCGCGGGTCATGCGCTATCTGCGTGACGCATGCTCCCGCTATGATGAGCTGTCGCCATTGCTGCGCCTTCTGGATGAGCTCCAGGCGCGACAGCCCGCCATCGGTTACAGCGCCTGACCTCCCTCATGATAGCGATGATCCTCGCGGCAGGCCGTGGTGAGCGCATGCGTCCGTTGTCCGACGAGCTCCCCAAGCCGCTGCTCACGGCGGGCGGCAAGCCGCTCGTCGTGCGGCAGATCGAGCGCCTGGTCTCGGCCGGATTCGGAGAGATCGTCATCAACATCGCCCACCTCGGCGGCATCATCGAAACAACACTGGGCGACGGCCGGAAATTCGGCGCCAGCATTCGCTACTCGCGCGAAGTCGAGCCGCTGGAAGTCGCGGGCGGGATCGCGACCGCGCTGCCAATGCTCGGTGACGGAGTCGTGCTGGTCGTCAGTAGCGATATCCATACCGAATACGA
>VBDA01000216.1:0-543 GCA_005883655.1 Betaproteobacteria bacterium
TCTTCGTTGCGATCGATTTACGGGCTTTTCGATTCGCTTCGGCGAGCCGTGGCTCGACATCGTGGCGAGGGAAAACGGTGTTACCGTGACGACGTCGAAGGCCGAACATCGCTTCGATGCCGTGATCGTCGCCACCGGCTTCGATGTCGACGTTGCCGCGCGGCCCGAGTTGGCCGCAATTCGCAACGAGATTGCGCTGTGGGCTGATTGGGTGACGATTCAGGAAGCCAAGGCGCATCCGGAGGCCGCGCGGTTTCCCTATCTTGGCGATGGCTTCCAGTTGTCAGCGCGGGTTCCGGACGGACCACTGGCGACATCGCTTGCCAACATTCATATCTTTAACTGGGGCGCGACGATAAGCCACGGGCCGCTGGCAGGCGACATTCCGGGGCTGGCCGTGGGAGCGACTCGACTCGCGAATGCGATCGTGCGCGACCTGTTCCGGGCTGACGCCGAACAACACTATGCCGCGCTACAGGCGCTGGAAGAACCCGAACTCAAGCCCACTCGTTATTTCGTTCCGCCAGCACTGCGCTGATGACG
>VBDA01000216.1:577-3993 GCA_005883655.1 Betaproteobacteria bacterium
GTCTGCCTTGATCGTCGCCGCGAACTGCTCGGGCGTCTCGATGCGTGGCGTATTGCCGCTTTCGATAAATCGCTGGCGGACCGCCGGCTGCTCAAGCGCGCCACGTACTGCCGCATTGATTTTTGCGACCACTTGCGGGTCGATTCCTTTCGGCCCGAAAAGCCCGAACCAGGTGTAGCTCTCGAAGCCGGGTAACGCGGCTTCGGCGATGGTCGGCACGTCAGGGACCGCGCCAACCCGCTGGCGCGTGGTCACCCCGAGCAGGCGCACTTTACCCGCCCGATACTGGCCGAGCACCGTCTGCACCTGGTTGAAGATGCAGCAAACATCGCCCGCGATCACCGCCTGCAATGCTTCGGGCCCGCCCTTGTATGGTATGTGGACCATGTCCAAGCCCGCTTTCGCATTGAACTCGGCGAAAGCGAGGTGGGTGCCGGTGCCATTGCCCGTCGAGGCATAATTGTATTTGCCGGGATTTGCCTTGACCTTGTCGATGAATTCCTTCACCGAGCGCACATCGATCACGTTCGGATTGATGGTCAGAACGTTCGAGACATCGACCAGCGACGCGATGGGCGTGAAGTCGACTTCGACGTCGAAGGGCAGCCGCGAATAGAGCGCGGCGTTGATGCCATGCGTCGCGGCGGTCCCAAGGAGGAGCGTGTACCCGTCGGGTCGGCTGCGGGCAACGTGTTCCGACGCGACATTGCCGCCTGCGCCGGGTTTGTATTCGAGAACGATCGCCGTACCGAGCGACTTCTGCAGCGGCTCGAGCAGCGTTCGGGCAACGACGTCCACCCCCGAACCCGCCGGAAATCCCATGAAAATCTCGATCGGCTTAGATGGCCAGGCTTGCGCGAGCGCGGCACTGGCCCCCGCGGCGGCCATAAACAAGGTGATTAGAAAACGACCGATCGCTATTGGATTTGGCATGGAAGTCATTTGAGGGACTGGTACGTTGCAGGACCGTAGTTCGAACGTTAACGGAGTTGAAGCTTCGTTTGCAAGGCCTCCGCCGCGCACAAGCCTGAAAGGCGATTGGCGGCACGCCCATTACAGGTACAGAAACTACGCGTGGGTGCTGGGTGTTTTGCATGCTGCGGCTCTTACGAAATCGCGGAAGAGCGTCATGCCGGCCGTTCATGTCGCCAATCCGCGACAGTTGCGGGCTATTGAAATGCTACCTACTATCTCCGCGAGATCTTCGGTCGCGCTTGACCATGGCTTATCGGGTGGCTGCCTGGTGAGAAACTCCGCCACAGCACCCGGCCCACGACGGAGGTTGCTGGTTAGTTTTTCTTCACGAACCCTTCAAGTACATTTCGCTTCTCGGAGGTTGCGTTGCAATCGATGAATCCGCATGCGTGGCTTCGTAACGGTGCGGTCGCGGTTGCCGTTGCCTTTTCCGCAGCAGCGCTCGCCGCCAGCTATACAGTCACCGACCTGGGCACGCTCGGCAACGGCAGTTACGCCACTGGTATCAATGCCGGCGGGCAAGTGGTAGGCAATTGGACAGCGAGCGCCGATATTTTCACCCATGGGTTTCTATACAGCGCCGGCGTAATGATGGATCTGGGTGCCCTCCCCGGCGGCGGCACTTTCGCCAAGGCCGTTAATGACAAAGGGGAAGTAGTAGGCTCCAGCGGCCGTTTCGGTCTGAATGATCCACATGCTTTCGTGTACAGCGGCGGTACGATGTTCGATTTAGGTTCCCTGTGGGGTGTTAGGAGCGGCGCTTCAGGTATCAATGTCAAGGGCCAAGTCGTGGGCGTTTACTTGGATGCCTACAGCAGGGATTTAATCAGCCACGCCTTCCTCTATAGCAACGGCGCAACCACCGACATGGGGTTGAGCAGCAATGCCTCTAGCGGAGCGTCAGGCATCAACGCCAGCGGGCAGGTCCTGGTCAATGCATATGAAACCGGCAACCAGGGGCCCAGCCACGCCTTGCTGTATAGCGCAGGCACCCTGACCGATCTGGGCTCGCTCGGCCTCGGCACTACTGTCGGCAACGCCATAAATGCCAGCGGACAGGTCGTAGGCTCTAGCGGCTTACGCGCCTTCCTCTACAGCGGCGGCACCATGACCGACCTCGGCACGTTGGCTGGCGATAGCAGTGTCGGCCAATACAGCGGACAGGGCATTAACGCTAGCGGGGAGGTCGTGGGTAGTGCGCTTTTCCCTGCCGGCTTCCTCAACTTCTCTACAAAGGTATGGGTGTACAGCGGTGGCACGATGCGCGAGCTAAACAGTCTGATCATTCCGGGCAGTGGATGGAAAATCACCGACGCGACGGCCATCAACGACGCCGGGCAAATTGCAGCGACCGGTTGTGGGCCGCCGGGATGTCACGCACTGTTGTTATCGCCGATAACTAATTGCGGATTTCCATTCGGCGATGTTATTAAGTCTCCATCAACACCCGCACCCACCGACGTCATTGGGTACCGTGTGGTAATGCCTGACCAGTTGGCCGCAGCGTTCACTAGCCAAACCCGATTCTTTTCAAAGACGACGATCGGAGCCATGGATCAGATCGGTACCAACGTCGCGGTCGATGTTGTCATCGGCACGGACGCAACGACCCTCCCTGGTTATGAGAAAACGGGAAGCTACACGGATGACTTCGTTGGCCATCTCGGGCCGTTGCCTGCGGGCGCGTACAACGTTCGCCCCACAGTCTACGTCGACCAGGCGGGCGCCCTGGCTTCCATTTGCCCTGCGTCACCTGCGAGCACCCTATTGGATGTGTTTGCCCAGGCGGGTCCGACCAAAACTGCGCCGGCGGTCGAGTATCATTGGGCCGCGAGAGATCACTACTTCGTTACCCAGGACGCCGTCGAGATTCAAGCGCTCGACAACAACGTTTTCCCCGGGTGGTTGCGTACGGGCCAGAGCTTCCTTGCTTATCTTCCGCACCAATCCGACAACCGTGGGCGGCCCGTCACCCGGTATTACGGACTGCCAAGTGCCGGGTTAGATTCTCACTTCTATTCTGCGTCAGCCGTCGAAAATGCTGCCATGGGTCGGCCTCCGTTCGTAGCTGCGTGGGCCCTCGAAGGGAAGGACGTTTTTGAGATTGCCACGCCCCAGACGCTCACCGGGGAATGTCCGCCAGGAACGGTAACTGTGTACCGTCTGTGGAATAACCGCCCGGACAGCAACCATCGCTATACGACCGACCTCTCGATAAAGCAACAGATGATTGCGAGGGGCTACGTACCAGAAGGCTATGGACCTGCTGCGGTCATCATGTGCGCGGTCAATCCTTAAGCGACGACAACTGTGAGTCAAAAATCGGCCCTTGAACCTAATTCGTGATCAAACGATCGCACTCGGATGGATCTTGGCAAGGCGTGGGTCAACCACCGACACCGTTAAGGCTATGTGCGTCCCGCAATGATAGATAAAGGATT
>VBDA01000217.1 GCA_005883655.1 Betaproteobacteria bacterium
CAACACGTTCAGCTCTCGGGCATCGTCGACGGCGATGAGCTCAAGATCGAAGCCCCGCAATACGGCGTCTATCTCAAGGATGGTCGGCTTCGGGCACGCTTGAACGACGACCAGTTGACCATAGCAGACCTGTCGTTTAGCGCAGGCGAGGGTCGATTCGTGGCCAGGGGGACGATGCCCTCCGTGGTCGGCTCGAACGCCGCCGCCGGAGCCATCAGCTGGACCGCCGACAAGTTCGCTCTCTTCAATCGCCCCGATACCCAGCTCACCTTGTCGGGTGCCGGCACGCTCGCTCTTAAAGACAAAACCATCACGCTTGCCGGTGCGATCAAGGCAGAGCGAGGCTATTTCGAGCTTCCGCCGACCCGGCCGGACACGTTGGGTGACGATGTCGTCATACGAGGCCGCGAGCGAAAGAGGACCGATGTCGCCGCGCAGCGCGTCCCGTTCGCGGTCGATGTCGAGCTCGACTTCGGCGACCAACTGACATTTGTCGGCCAGGGATTCAATAGCGGGCTCGAAGGCAAGCTGCACGTCAGGACGACGACGAACCGGGAGCTGGTCGCCGATGGCACGATCAACGCAGTGCGCGGAACCTATACCGCATTCGGGCAGCGGCTGGCGATGGAACGCGGCAGGCTCTATTTCCACGGTCCGCTCGACAACCCCGGCCTCGACGTGCTCGCGCTGCGCAAGAACCAGCCAGTCGAGGCCGGCGTCGAGGTCACCGGAACCGTGCAAGTTCCGCTGGTTCGGCTGACGTCGAACCCTCCGGTGCCGGATAACGAAAAGCTTGCCTGGCTGGTCCTCGGTCATGGCCTGGACAACACCACCAGTGCCGAATCCGTTGCGCTGCAAGCGGCGCTGGCCGCGCTTGCCGGATCTGGAAGCGAGCAGATCGGGCAGCGTGTCGCGAAGAGCTTTGGCCTTGACGATATCAGTTTCCGTGGTGCGTCTACCGCACGCCCCGGCACCACCGCGTCCCAAGTCGTCGCAGTCAGCAAACGACTGACCGACAAGCTGTCCTTGATCTACGAGCAGGGCCTCTCGCTCGCCAACAACTCGCTGCGAATCGAGTACGTGCTTTCCCGAACGGTTACCTTGCGCGCTGAAGCAGGATTGGTGAACGGAGTCGGCATCTACTACACGCGCTCGTACGATTGAATGAATGCGCCGAGGTCCTCGCCCCGTCGCGATCGGGCGGGCTCATCGACGACGATGACGGGCGTCGATGGTCGGCCAGACGAACCACATCGCAACAAACATCATTGCCAGAAAGGCGCCAATAAGCGCGCCCAAGACGAGGTTTCCTGCGACCACCACGCTTACCACGAACACATCAAGGGCAATGGAGAGCGCCAGCGGGGCCATCGCCGCCGCAATCAGCCACGACGCAAGTTCGGCAAAGCGAGACGAGAGCCGACCACGCTCGGCGATGCGGTGATACGCGGCAGGCGTCATGACCAGCGACATCGAAATCGCGCCAGCAACCAATGCGATGAGATGGATCGTTTGCAGCGAAGGCGCCAGTTCGTCGAAGCGGGCGTTGAAGACGGCGATGAGTTGAAACCCGAACAAGGCCTGAATGCCCGGGAGCACCATCCTCGCCTCTTCGAGTATTGCTCTTGTCTCCTCGACGAGCGATTCCTTCTGCTCGGCTCCGGCAACCCGTTCCGCGGTCACCGCGCGCAGACCAGGATTACTTTTTCCTGTGGTCATCGATGAATCGCATCGCCTTTCTCGCCGATGCCCATCCTTTGATGCGTACCTGCTTGTCGGTGAACTTGGCGGTGCTCACGAAAAAATTCTCGACTTGTGCACGCACTTCACCGGGCAAGTCCGACGCTTCCTCGAGATGCGCGTCGCGCCACTGCGGCAAGAGCACGATGCGGTTGTTGACCTCCGGTTTGCCTCCTGATTCGCGTTGCACTAGCTCGACCATGCCGATCGGCCGGCAACGCACCACAATGCCCGGATAGGTCGGTACATCGTTGAGGATCATTGCGTCGACCGGATCGCCGTCGGCACCTCGTGTGCTTGGGATGAAGCCCCAATCGAAGGGATAGCTCATCCCGAGCGGCAAGGGTCGTCCCACCGTAAAAGTACCCAGTTTCGGGTCGAAGTCGAATTTGAGTCGCGACCCGCGCGGCGACTCGACGATGACGTTGACGCAATCGTCTTCGGCTCGTGTCGGAAGCCGGTCCAGGGATTTTTTCATCGCGTTGGTGCACTTGGTGCGCTGAATAGAGGATCACACTTCGTCTTGTGAAAAATTTATTCCGCTTCTTGCGTGCCTCTGGGCCCGTTAGCTTGAGCCCCGTGCGTACGCAATTGTGCGCAGTTGCGTGCGCTGCTTGCATCGGCAATGCGCTGAATTCGCTGTAGGCGCGGCGGCGCAAGGCGTGGGACGCAGGCCGACAAGTCGATGCGCGCCGCGCCAATCCAGTATCGGGAGTCGCGGAGCTGCGCCGCGCGCATTGCAAGAAATATCGGAGGAAATTACACGTAAAGCCGGGGCATTGACACTTCGCAAGTTGTTCCACGCGACCCCTATGGGTGCCAGCGCTCTCGTCAAGCGGGGACAACGCACGTTCCAGCAGCGGCACGATTCATGCTGACCGACTACAGGACCACTCCCAAGGAGCTTCGCCATGGCTACCAAGCAATCCGTGCGGCCGCCCAAGACCGCGTCGCGCGCGTCAAGTGCGGATGGCACCCCGCAGCATCCCAAGCCGCCGTTTCCGGCCCAGCACCAAACCAGCCCCGGTATCGAGTCCAAACTGAAGCCCCGGCCGCAATACCAGGCGGCCACGTACCGCGCCGCCGACAAGCTGCGCGGGAAGGCGGCACTGATCACCGGCGGCGACTCCGGCATCGGCCGCGCCGTGGCGGTGCTTTACGCACGCGAGGGCGCCAATGTCGCGATTGCCTATTTGCCACAGGAAGAGTCGGACGCGCAGGAAACCTGCCGCGCGGTGGAAGCGGAAGGTGCGAACTGCCTTATGCTGCCAGGGGACCTTACCGTTCCCGGATTCTGCGATGAGGTCGTCGAGCAAACGGTCAAGGCTTTCGGCAAGCTTGACATCCTGGTCTCGAACGCGGCTCATCAGAGTCGCAAAAAGACACTTGATGAGGTCACCGATGACGAGTTCGATATCACATTCAAGACCAATGTCTATGCCTACTTCAGGCTGTGCCGCGCGGCACTCAAGCACATGGACCGCGGCGCAGCGATCATCGCCACCAGCTCCGAAACCGGCATCTTCGGCTCTCCCAAGTTACCGGACTATTCCGCGACCAAAGGCGCCATCAACGCCTTCACTAAAACGCTAGCGACGAATTTGATCGAAAAGGGTATCCGGGTCAACGCGGTGGCGCCGGGCCCGGTCTGGACACCACTCAACCCATCCGACAGCGGTCTGAAGCCCAACGAGGTCGCCAAATTCGGATCCCACAACCCGATGGGGCGCCCTGCACAACCCGAGGAGCTCGCCCCCGCGTATGTATTCCTGTCATCCAGGTCATGGGCGGAGAAACCAGCGGAGGCTAGTGTAAAACGCTTGCATGAGCGAACAAAAATGGCCGCAGACGTTGTGGCTCGTCCGGCACGGCCAAAGCGCGGGCAATGTCGCGCGCGACGCCGCCGAATCCGCGACGCTGCCGGTGATCGACATCGCCACGCGCGACATGGATACGCCGCTCTCGGCGCTGGGCGTACGGCAGGCCGTCGCCCTGGGACACTGGTTCGGCGAGATGAGCGATGCGCAGCGGCCGACGGTCGTGTTGTCATCGCCGTACGTGCGAGCGAGAGAGACGACACAACTGATCCTGCAGTCCGCGGGCATCGTCTCGGACCGGCTGGCCTGGCAGGCGGACGAACGCCTGCGCGAAAAGGAATTCGGCGTGCTCGATCGGCTGACCAAGTTCGGCATCGAGCAAAAGTATCCCCAGCTCAGCGAGCAACGCCGACATGTCGGCAAGTTCTATTTCAGGCCACCCGGCGGAGAAAGCTGGTGCGACGTGCTGCTGCGTCTGCGAAGTCTGCTCGACACCATTGTTCGCGAGCATCGCAAGGAGCGGGTCCTGATCGTCAGCCATCAGGTAATCGTCAATTGCTTCCGCTATCTGCTGGACCGCTTGGACGAACAGACGATCCTCGCTATCGACCGCTCGGCCGACGTTCCCAATTGTTCGGTGACGTCGTATGAGTTCGACGCGATGCGCGGAAAAAACGGAAAGCTCGTCGCGCGGCTGGTGAATTTCGTCGCACCGCTGCGAGATGCCGGCGCGGCGGTGACCGCTGCGCCCGATATTCCGGTTGCGCCCAAGTCCTGATGCCTTCACCGCGCACCAGTAATCGCGCCAAAGCGTCGGGCAGCATCGCTTTGAACGACGCGTTGCTTCGCCGCTGGGCCCTGCCCGTTCCGGGAACCGACGGCGACAAGGAGGACCGCGGCCGGGTGCTGGTCGTCGGCGGCTCGCATCAAATGCCCGGCGCGGTCATCCTTGCCGCAATCGCAGCATTGCGCGCTGGTGCCGGCAAGCTTACGATCGCCACCGCGGCGCGAGTTGCGCCGATGGTCGCTCAGGCGGTATGCGAGTCGCGCGTCATCGGCCTTGCTGAAACAGGCAGCGGCAGCTTCACGCGCGCCAGCGCACGCTCGCTTCCGGATGATTCCAGCGCAGTGCTGATCGGACCCGGCATGGAAGGCGACGCGCGGAACTGTGCGTTTGTCGCTGCGGTTCTCGAGCGCTTGCGCGGTGCCAAGGTGGTGCTCGATGCGGGGGCGATGGATGTCATCGGCGCGTTGCCGCCACGTCTTATCAAGGCACGCTCCGGCGTGGTCAACCGCGCCGCATCCTCCTCATCACCGATGTTGCTCACGCCGCACGCCGGAGAGCTGGCGCATTTGAGCGGCAGCGATAAATCCCGGATACTCGACGATCCCGAAGCTGCCGTGCTCGATGCGGCGCGGCGATGGAACGCTGTGGTCGCGCTCAAGGGCGCGATCACCTTCATCGGTGCGCCGGACGGCTCACTATGGCGGCACGAAGGCGGGAATATCGGCTTGGCGACGTCCGGATCCGGAGACGTGCTTTCCGGACTCATCACCGGTTGCGCCGCGCGAGGCGCGACCATCGAGCAGGCGACTGCATGGGGAGTGGCGTTGCATGCACATGCCGGCAGCGCGTTGGCCGCGCGCGTCGGAACGCTTGGTTATCTTGCGCGAGATCTCGCCGGTGAAGTGCCGACAATTATGCAAGCTCTCATGCGCAAACCTCGGCGGTCATGACGGGCTCAAATCTCGGTTGCTATTTTCATTGCCCATCATTTTGATTATCATGCCAACCAAAGAACTTTCTATCGCCGCT
This sequence comes from Betaproteobacteria bacterium, assembly GCA_005883655.1. Lineage (GTDB taxonomy): Bacteria > Pseudomonadota > Gammaproteobacteria > Burkholderiales > Casimicrobiaceae > PALSA-1003. The sequence continues at coordinate 5,374 of VBDA01000217.1, forward strand.
TGAGTGACGCTTAAAGCCGGGCCTTACGAGCCAGATAGATGTTCCTGTCCCTTCCCGCCTCAACTGGCGGGCCTAAATCCAAGACAAGTATAGTGTTCAAAAGTAAACCAAATCGGGGGCGCGTGTCATGAAATGTTTAAGGCATTATTTCATCAGCAACAGCCTTGACGACCTGGAGGTCTTTGAAGAGCAGCTGGAAGCGGCCGGCGTTTCAACACCACAAATTCACGTACTCAGCAAGCACGACGCGGAGGTGCACCAACATCCTCATCTCCACGAGGTCGAATCATTCATGAAGAACGATATCGTCCACTCAACCATACAAGGCGCCCTGATCGGCATTTGCGCTTTCATCCTCGTTCTTGTCGTCGCCTATTTTGCCGGCTGGACAAAAACCGCTGCCGGTTGGATGCCTTTTATTTTTCTCGCTGTCTTAATCCTCGGCTTTTGCGCGTGGGAGGGCGGATTGCGTGGAATCCAGATACCCAATCACAACTTTGCCCGTTTCCAACAGGCCCTTAACGACGGCAAGCATATCTTTTTCGTGGATCTCGAGCCCAAGCAGGAGGCGGTATTGGAGACGGTGCTGAAGTCTCATCCGCAAGTGGAGCTGGCCGGAACAGGATCATCCACCCAGCACTGGCTTATCGCTTTGCAGCAAAAGTCGGGGATGATTCGCCATTCGTGAAGCAGGATAATCGTTCCGCGTAGCTCGCGGAACGCAACAGAATCTCTTCGTCAGTCTCTACTTATGCTGCGCCGGCGCCGCGGGATGCTGCGCTGACGCTGTGGGCGCCGCGCCGAAGAATGTGCCTCGCGTAAAGAACGTGTAATCCCCTTCAGACGCTCCGATCCAAAGAAGTACCAGCAACAATAGCGGCGGGAGCAGAATGGCATAGACCATGGCCAGCCGCTCCCAGAGCATGTGCATGAAGACGGCGACGATGAGCCCGGCCTTCAACAGCATGAATACGACGATCAGCGTCCACCTGAGGTAGCCCTGAAAGTGGAAGTAGTCGACAAGATACGACGCCGTGCTGAGAACGAACAGCAAGCCCCAGATCTTGAAATAGATGCCGAGCGGATGTTGTTGCCCCTCGATATGAGGCTGCCCCGCCACCGCGGCGTGTTGTTGCCCAGCCGCTGGTTGATTTTGCGCCGCCGCGGGATGTTGCTGCTCCTCTGCATGTGCCATGGTTTTTCTTACCAAAGATAAAAAACTGCGAAGATGAACACCCACACCAGATCGACGAAGTGCCAGTACAGACCCATGGTTTCGACGATCTCGTAGTTACCCTTCCTGCCGGTCAGAAAGCCTGGCCTCTGTGTATCGAGGTCGCCGCGCAATACCTTGATCGCGACGATGATCAGGAAAATCACGCCGATCGACACGTGCGTGCCATGGAAACCAGTGATCATGAAAAAGCTCGAGCCGAACTGGGCCGCGCCCATGGGGTTGCCCCAGGGGCGTACCCCTTCCTCCACGATCAGCTTGGTCCACTCGAACGCCTGCATGCCCACGAATGTGGCGCCCAGTGCCGCCGTGAGCAGCAGGAAGATAAACGTTTTGACACGATCTCTCCGATAGCCGTAGTTGACGGCCAGCACCATCGTCCCGCTGCTGCTGATCAGGATGAAGGTCATGATCGCGATCAGGAGGAGGGGGACTTCCGTACCCCCGACCGTCAATCCGAAAACCTCGCTGGGATTGGGCCAGGGAACGGTGGTGGAAATCCGCACCGTCATGTACGAGATCAGGAAAGAGCTGAAGATGAACGTATCGCTGAGCAGGAAGATCCACATCATCGCCTTGCCCCACGGGACGTTCTTGAAAGCCCGCTGATCCGAGGACCAGTCGGCGATGATGCCTTGCAAACCTTCGGGCCGCGGGAGAGCCTCCCCCGTGCTCGTCAGCGCGGGTTGTTCCATTGACTTGTGCAACAGCACCGCGAACAAGACCAGCCAGACCAGGAGCAGATAGTGCCAGTACACCGTGCACAGCTCCACGCTTAATCGTACCTTGCCGACTTCGACACCACGCAACACCTTGGCGGTAGTCCTGCCCCAGACCCACAGACCACCCAAAAGGTGCAAGCCGTGCAGCGCGGTGAGCAGATAGAAGAAAGAGTAGGCT
>VBDA01000218.1 GCA_005883655.1 Betaproteobacteria bacterium
AGCGGCGATGGTCGACAAGATCAAGATGGCAGTGGCGGTTGCGCTGGTGATCGCGGGCATCTGGGGCTACTACCACTTCAGCGAAACCGCGCAGGTCTTACGGGTGCTGATGGTACTCGGCGGTCTTATCGCTGCCGGCGCGGTCGCCTGGTTGACGGCACCGGGCAAGGAATTGTTCACTTTTTCGCAGGAAGCATGGCAGGAAGCAAGCAAGGTGTCTTGGCCTACGCGCAAGGAGACGGTTCAAACGACGGGAGTCGTTTTCGCTTTCGTCGTAGTCATGGCGCTCTTCCTGTTCGCGGTCGACACGTCGCTCGCGTGGCTGGTCAAACTCGTCACCGGGCGGGGCGAGGGATGAACGACAAGAAGTGGTTTGTCGTTCACGCCTACTCGGGATTCGAGAAAAGCGTGATGCGCGCGCTGACGGAGCGCATCAAGCGGTCAGGGATGGCAGATCGGTTCGGCAAGATCCTGGTGCCGGTCGAAGAAGTAGTGGAAATGAAAAAAGGCGCGAAGGCGATTTCGGAGCGGAAGTTTTTCCCCGGCTACGTGCTGGTCGAGATGGAAATGACCGACGACACCTGGCACCTCGTGAAAAGCACGCCGAAGGTGACCGGCTTCGTGGGCGGGACGGCCAACAAGCCGACGCCGATTACGCAGAAGGAAGTGGACGGGATCCTGAAGCAGGTGCAGGAAGGCGTCGAAAAGCCGCGGCCGAAAGTGCTTTTCGAAATGGGCGAGGCAGTGCGGGTCAAGGAAGGCCCGTTCACCGACTTCCACGGCAATGTGGAAGACGTCAACTACGAAAAAAGCAAGCTGCGGGTCTCGGTGACGATTTTCGGGCGGTCGACGCCGGTGGAGCTGGACTTCTCGCAAGTCGAGAAAGCCTGATATTCGGATGTTCCGTCACGCTCTGGGCGGCGGGACAAATGCGGGCAGAGGCACGTCGTTGTGTAACCGGGGAGGGCGCGAAAAAGCGTCCGTTTGAACCCACCAGGAGAATACTGTGGCAAAGAAAATAATCGGTTTCATCAAGCTTCAGGTGCCGGCGGGCAAGGCGAATCCTAGCCCGCCGATCGGGCCGGCGCTCGGCCAGCGGGGCTTGAACATCATGGAGTTCTGCAAGGCGTTTAACGCGCAGACGCAAAAGCTCGAGCCGGGCCTGCCGATACCGGTGGTCATTACCGCCTTCGCCGACAAGAGCTTCACGTTTGTGATGAAGACCCCGCCCGCCACGGTGCTGATCATGAAGGCGGCAAAGGTCGACAAGGGAAGTCCCAAGCCGCACACGGACAAAGTAGGCAAGCTCACGCGCGCGCAAGCCGAGGAGATTGCCAAGTTGAAGACACCCGACCTCACCGCGGCCGATCTCGACGCTGCCGTGCGCACCATCGCCGGCAGCGCTCGCAGCATGGGCATCACCGTCGAAGGAGTGAAGTGATCATGGCTGACGGACAGACCAAGGATGTGCCGCGCCTTTCGAAGCGCATGAAGACCGTGCGCGGCAAGATCAATCGGGTCAAGTCGTATCCCGTCGACGAAGCGCTGAAGCTGGTCAAGGAAACGGCGACGGCAAAGTTCGACGAGTCGGTCGACGTGGCGGTTAACCTCGGCGTCGATGCCAAAAAATCGGACCAGACCGTCCGCGGTTCGGTAGTCCTGCCGGCGGGCACCGGGAAGAAGGTACGCGTTGCGGTGTTCGCTCAGGGCGAGAAGGCAAAGCTCGCAACCGAGGCTGGCGCCGACATCGTGGGCTTCGACGACCTGGCGGCCAAGGTCAAGGAGGGGTTCATGGATTTCGACGTGGTCATCGCGACACCCGATGCGATGAAGGTCGTGGGTCAGCTTGGACAGATTCTGGGCCCGCGCGGCTTGATGCCCAATCCCAAGGTCGGCACGGTCTCGGCCGACGTGAGCACTGCGGTCAAGAACGCCAAGGCGGGTCAGGTCCAGTACCGCACCGACAAGGCCGGCATCATCCAGTGCACCATCGGGCGCGCTTCGTTCACGCCGGAGCAACTCAAGGCCAATCTGGTCGCCCTGATCGAGGCGCTGAACAAATCGAGGCCGGCGGGGACCAAGGGCATCTACGTCAAAAAGATCAGCGTCTCCAGCACCATGGGGACGGGTGTGCGGGTCGATTCATCGACGTTCCTGCAGCAGGGGCACGCATGAGGAAGGTATTCGGTCAAGGATATTGAAACATTTGGGGGAACGCCGCGTCAGTAGCATCGCGTGGCGCGCCGTCAAAGACCGTAGGAGTTCTTGAGGAGCTTAATCGTCCGCAGTCGGGGCGTCCTACGCAGATGGTGTCCCTTTAGTCAGGATCACTCCTGGCTCAAGGTCACCGCAGTCGCTTAAATCCGGCTTTTCGCCGGATGACGCAAGAGTAATGGATCGTGGAGGTGACTTTGGGTCTTAACTTGGAACAGAAGCAGGCGGTAGTCGCGGAAGTCGCAAAACAGGTCGCCGGCGCTCAGGCCATCGTGATGGTCGAGAACCGCGGCATGGCGGTAGCCGCAATGACGCAGCTTCGCGCAAAGGCACGAGCTTCAGGGGTGTATTTCCGCGTGGTCAAGAACACGCTGGTACGCCGCGCGGTGGCCGAGACGCCGTTCGCATCGCTGGCCGACAAGATGGTCGGACCGCTTGCGTACGGCATCGGCGCCGATCCCGTTGCCGTGGCGAAAGTCCTCAACGACTTCGCCAAGGGTAACGAGAAGTTCGTCATCACGGGCGGCAGCATGCCCGGGCAACTGCTGACAGCGAAGGAAATTTCCGCGCTGGCCGCATTGCCCTCGCGCGATGAGCTCATTGCCAAGCTGCTCGGCACCATGCAAGGGCCGATCGTCAAGTTCGTCCGAACGCTCAATGAAATTCCGGGCCGTTTCGTGCGCACGCTGGCGGCGGTTCGCGATTCGAAGCTGGTGGCCGACAACGCGACATCGAGCGACGCGAAATCGGGCGCGACCACCTGAAACTGATCTCAATCGTTTGCAAACTTTCAAACCAGGAGTGAATCATGGCTGTTGCACAAACTGAAATCCTCGACAAGATTTCGTCGATGACCGTGCTCGAGCTCTCCGAGCTCATCAAGGCGATGGAAGACAAGTTCGGCGTGTCCGCCACCGCCGCGGTGGCTGCTGCGGCGCCCGCCGCCGCGGCCGCGCCGGCCGCCGAAGAACAGACCGAGTTCACCGTGATGCTGACCGCCATCGGCGACAACAAGGTCAACGTGATCAAGGCGGTGCGCGAGCTCACGGGTCTGGGGCTCAAGGAAGCGAAGGACGTCGTCGACGGCGCGCCGAAGGCGGTCAAGGAAGGCATCAACAAGGCCGATGCCGAGGCAGCAAAGAAGAAGCTGGAGGATGCCGGCGGAAAGGCCGAGATCAAGTAAGAAGGTAGGAATGCCGCGCCTGCGGGATGTCGCGGGCGCGGTGCCAAGCTTCGGGAGCGCAGTTCTCCCAGAGGCCGAAGACAAGCGAGTCGCCGGTGGCTTGAAACCGGGCACTCTGGCCGCATATAGGCTTGCTTATCTTTGTCTTCTGAACCGACTGCAGAAGACAGGTTTGGTCGGACGGTGCACACCAAGGTAATCGTTGGAAGGTGAGCGTGCCGTCGTCCGCCAGCGGTTGGTAGTGGCCAACCACCATCCTTGATGGAAGGGGCTAGCTTTCGCCGGGGCGCATTCGCAAGCATCTCAAATGAGGTCAAGGCCCATGGCTCAGTACTCTTTCACCGAAAAGAAACGCATCCGCAAGAGCTTCGCCAAGCGCGCGAGCGTATTGCCGGTGCCGTTCCTGCTGGAAACCCAGCTCTCGTCGTATCGCGCCTTTCTGCAGGAGTTCACTGCCGCTGAATCGCGCAAGAACGAAGGCCTGCAGGCCGCGTTCACGTCGATATTTCCGATCTCCAGCCACTCCGGCAACGCGAGGCTGGAATTCGTCGGCTATTCGCTGCTGCCGCCCGCTTTCGACGTCACCGAGTGTCAGCAGCGCGGCCTGACCTACTGCTCCGCGCTGCGCGCCAAAGTCCGCCTGATCATCATGGACAAGGAAGCGCCGAAGGAAACGGTCAAGGAAGTAAAGGAGCAGGAGGTCTACATGGGCGAGATTCCGCTCATGACCGGCAACGGCTCGTTCGTGATCAACGGCACCGAGCGCGTCATCGTCTCGCAGCTGCACCGCAGCCCCGGCGTGTTCTTCGAGCACGACCGCGGCAAAACGCACAGCTCCGGCAAGCTCTTGTTTTCGGCGCGGGTCATTCCCTACCGCGGCTCGTGGCTGGACTTCGAGTTCGATCCCAAGGACTACCTCTATTTCCGGGTCGACCGGCGCCGCAAGATGCCGGTGACGACGCTGCTCAAGGCAATTGGGCTCTCCAACGAGGACATCCTCAAGCAGTTTTTCGCCTTCGACTCCTTTCAGCTGGCGAAGAAGGGCTCGCACATGGATCTGGTGCCTGAGCGCCTGCGCGGCGAGGTCGCGAGGTTCGACCTGGTGGGCAAGGATGGCAAGGTGCTGGTGCAGAAGGACAAGCGCATCACAGCCCGGCACATTCGGGACATCGCCGAAGGCGGCGTGAAGAAAATCGCGGTGCCTAACGACTACATCGTCGGCCGCATGCTGGCCGAAAACGTCGTCAACAAGGACACCGGCGAGATCGTCGCGTCGGCGAACGACGAGATCACCGACGAGCTGCTGGAGAAGCTGCTCGAGGCCGGCGTTCCGAAAGTCCACACTATTTACGTCAATGATCTCGATCAGGGTCCCTACATCGCGCAGACGCTGAAGACGGACGACACGCCTGATCAGCTGGCGGCGCGCGTTGCGATTTACCGCATGATGCGGCCGGGCGAGCCGCCCACCGAGGAAGCGGTCGAATCCTTGTTTCACGGGCTGTTCTTCAACGAAGACCGTTACGATCTCTCGCCGGTTGGACGGATGAAATTCAACCGCCGCGTCGGCCGCAGCGAGCTGCTCGGCTCGGGGACCTTGCACAACGACGACATCATCGCGGTGATCAAGATCCTGGTCGAGCTGCGCAACGGCCGCGGCGAGATCGACGACATCGATCACCTCGGCAACCGGCGCGTGCGCTCGGTCGGTGAGCTGTCGGAAAACCAGTTCCGCTCTGGGCTGGTCCGGGTCGAGCGCGCGGTCAAGGAACGCCTCGGCCAAGCCGAGAGCGACAACCTGCTGCCGCACGACCTGATCAACGCCAAACCGATCTCGGCCGCGATCAAGGAGTTTTTCGGCTCGTCCCAGCTTTCGCAGTTCATGGACCAGACCAATCCTCTGTCGGAAATCACACACAAGCGCCGTGTCTCGGCGCTGGGGCCGGGCGGCCTCACCCGGGAGCGCGCCGGCTTCGAAGTGCGCGACGTGCACCCGACGCACTATGGACGGGTGTGCCCGATCGAAACCCCGGAAGGTCCGAACATCGGCCTCATCAACTCGCTGGCGCTCTATGCGCGAACCAACGAATACGGCTTCCTCGAAACGCCTTACCGCAAGGTCGTCAACGGCAAGGTGACCGACGAGATTCATTACCTGTCGGCGATCGAGGAGGGCGCCTTCGTGATCGCGCAGGCCAACGCGACGCTCGACAAGACCGGGAAGCTGAAAGACGAGCTGGTTTCCTGTCGGTGCAAGAACGAGTTCATGCTCTCCACCGCCGACAAGGTCCAGTTCATGGACGTGGCGCCGGCGCAGATCGTCTCGGTCGCGGCATCGCTGATCCCGTTCCTGGAACACGACGACGCCAACCGTGCCTTGATGGGCTCGAACATGCAGCGCCAGGCGGTTCCCTGCCTGCGAGCGGAAAAGCCGCTGGTTGGCACCGGTGTCGAGCGTACCGCAGCGGTCGATTCCGGTACCGCGGTGCTGGCCCGGCGTGGCGGCAAGGTCGACTACGTCGACGCCAACCGGATGGTCGTGCGCGTGCACGATACCGAGACGGCGGCCGGCGAAGTCGGCGTCGACATCTACAACCTCACCAAGTACACGCGCAGCAATCAGAACACCAACATCAACCAGCGGCCGCTGGTGAGGATCGGCGACATCATTGCCAAGGGCGACGTCATCGCCGACGGCGCGTCGACCGACATGGGCGAGCTGGCGCTGGGGCAGAACATGCTGGTCGCCTTCATGCCCTGGAACGGCTACAACTACGAAGACTCGATCCTCATTTCAGAGCGCGTGGTGGGCAACGACCGTTACACCTCGATTCACATCGAGGAGCTCTCGGTGGTCGCCCGCGACACCAAGCTGGGGCCCGAGGAAATCACCCGCGACATCTCGAGCTTGGGCGAAGCGCAGCTCAATCGCCTCGACGAGTCGGGCATCGTCTTCATCGGCGCCGAAGTCGAGGCCGGTGACGTGCTGGTGGGCAAGGTGACGCCGAAGGGCGAGACCCAGCTCACGCCCGAAGAGAAACTGCTTCGGGCGATCTTCGGCGAAAAGGCCTCCGACGTGAAGGACACGTCACTGCGCGTGCCCTCGGGCATATCGGGAACGGTGATCGACGTGCAGGTGTTCACCCGCGAAGGCATCGAGCGCGACAAGCGCGCGGCGCAGATCATCGACGACGAGCTCAAGGGTTACCGCAAGGATCTGAACGATCAGCTTCGCATCGTCGAAAACGACGCGTTCGCACGTTTGGAAAAGCTGCTGTTGGGCAAGACCGCCAACGGCGGCCCGAAACGGCTGGCCAAGGGCACGCGCCTGACCAAGGAATACCTGGAAGGCA
>VBDA01000219.1 GCA_005883655.1 Betaproteobacteria bacterium
GAGGAGCGTCAGCTTCTGCTTTGGCGCCGGCGCAGCAAGGGCTTGCTGCTCGCACCTATGAAATCCCGCTATGTCGCCCAGGGTGATGACGACCCGGTGTACTCGTATCTGCGCGGTCTCGCGGTTGCCGAAGAAGCGGCGGAACTGAGCCGGCTCTTATATGTGGGCTGCACGCGGGCAAGGGAACGGCTACATCTGACGTCGGCACTCGATCTGGCCGAGGAGGAAGGGACACCCGTACAGTGGAAAAAGCCCGCGCTGCATACCGCATTGGCCGCACTGTGGCCGGCTATTTCGGCATCGGCACCCGATCCTGACGCCGAGACAACAAAGAGCGTTGGTCGCGAGGAAACCGGTGTCCCGCTGCGCCGCCTGCCTGCGCAGTGGCACCTCCCGCAGGTCCCGGAATCCATTCCGGCAGCGGCCGGCGCCGATTCGATGTCGGACCGCGACCCGGTGGAGTTCGATTGGGCACGAGAGACCGCACGCCGCATCGGAACCGTCGCCCATCGCCTGCTGCGACAATTGGCAGGGGAAGGGATTGAACGCTGGGACGGGCAACGAGTCACGAGCGAGCGCAAGCGCGTCACGCGCGAACTCGCGGCGCTTGGCTTGACTGGCAGCGAAGTCAGCGTCGCCGTGGAAGAGGTGCTGTCGGCGATCGCAGCGACCATCGCCGACTCACGCGGACGCTGGGTGTTCGACCCCGGCCACGCCGATGCCTTCAGCGAATATGCGCTTACGGGAGTGCATGACGAAAAGTTTGTCCACCTTGTGCTCGACCGCACTTTCGTCGATCGCGAAGGCATCCGCTGGATTGTCGATTTCAAGTTATCGCGCCACGGAGGCGCTGACGCAGGAGCCTTTCTGGACCGCGAGCGGGAGCGCTATCGCACGCAACTGGAGACCTATGCGCAGGTGATGCGCGAGATCGATCCACGTCCGATCCGGGTGGGGCTTTATTTCCCGCTGGTGCCGGGCTGGCGCGAATGGGCTCCGGCGTTGTAAGAACGCGGCTGCATGAGCAGCCGGACGCGTGGTCGCGAGCGACAATCACATAGGCGCTGGACCGCGACCCAAGGCACAGGTAAAATTGAGGTTTATCAAAGCCTTCCGGTTATTTTCCGGGAGCCGCTCCCGGCAAAGCAGCGTGCAGGTCATTCGCGGATTTTCCCAAGCCGGCCACGATCGCATCGCGCTTACCATCGGCAACTTCGACGGCGTGCATCGCGGCCATCAGGCCATGCTCTCGCGCTTGAGCGAGGCCGCGGCCGATCTCGCGCTCGGCTCGGCGGTGCTGACCTTCGAGCCTCATCCGCGCGAATTCTTCGCGCCCGAATCCGCCCCGCCGCGATTGTCCACGCTGCGCGACAAGCTCGAGCGTTTTGCATCTGATGGCGTTGCACGCGTTTATGTCGTCAGGTTCGACGCCAGCCTCGCTAGGCTCTCGGCCGAGGAATTCATTGACCAGGTGCTAGTGCGCAAACTCAGGGTGAGCTGGATTCTGGTCGGAGACGACTTTCGCTTCGGCCGTGACCGCGCCGGAGACTTGGCGCTGCTACGGCAGAAAGCAGCGGATTACAGCGTCGAAGCCATGACGACTGTCACTATCGATGGCGAACGCGCGTCGAGCAGCGCAGTGCGATCCGCGCTTGCGGCCGGAACTCTCGGGCACGCGGCAAAGCTGCTCGGAAGGCCTTACGCGATGTCGGGTCGCGTCGCGCATGGCGACAAGCTCGGCCGTCACCTGGGTTTTCCCACCGCCAACGTGGTGCTTCGCCGCAAGCCGGCGCTATCGGGAATTTTTGCAGTCCGGGTCCACGGCCTCGGCGACGAAGCTCGCGCAGGCGTCGCCAGCCTGGGTGTCCGTCCGACGGTCAAACAAGGCGCCAGGCCGCTGTTGGAGGTATTCGTGTTCGATTTCGACGAAGCGATTTATGGGCGAAGGATCACGGTCGAATTCCTGCACAAGCTCCGCGACGAGGAGCGCTACGCCGATCTCGATCACCTGACCCGGCAGATTCGGGTCGATGTCGCACAAGCCCGCGACTATTTTGCGACAGCGAAGTAAACGAAAGTAACGATGGCCGACGCCAGCAGGACCGACTACAAATCGACTTTGAATCTTCCTGACACGCCCTTTCCGATGCGTGGCGACCTCGCTAAACGCGAACCCGGCTGGGTCAAGGATTGGCAGCAACGCAAGGTCTACGAAGCGATTCGTGCGGCGAGCAAAGGCCGCCCGCGCTTTGTGCTGCACGACGGACCGCCATACGCCAACGGCGATATCCACATCGGTCACGCCGTTAACAAGGTGCTCAAGGACATCGTGGTAAAGAGCCGGCAGCTCGCTGGCTTCGATGCGCCCTACGTCCCCGGATGGGATTGCCATGGCATGCCGATCGAGGTCCAGATCGAAAGGACCTATGGGAAGAATTTGCCTACGGCCGAAACGCAGCGGCTATGCCGCGCCTATGCCAGCGAACAGATCGTGCGCCAGAAGGCCGAGTTCCAGAGGCTCGGGGTGCTCGGCGATTGGGAGCATCCGTACACGACCATGGCGTATCGCAACGAAGCCGACGAGATTCGCGCACTCGGGCAGCTGCTCGAGAAGGGCTACCTGTACCGCGGACTCAAGCCGGTGAACTGGTGCTTCGACTGTCAGAGTGCCTTGGCCGAAGCGGAAGTCGAGTACGAGGACCGGGAGGATATCGCCGTCGATGTCGGATTCGCGGTCGACGATTCCGACCGCGAGAAACTGGCGGCGGCGTTCGGACTCGACGCCTTGGCCGATGGCCCGGTGATTGCAGTTATCTGGACCACGACGCCGTGGACGATTCCCGCGAACCAGGCGTTGAACGTGAATCCGGCGATCCTGTATTCGCTGGTTGAGACCGTGCGGGGAGCATTGATTCTGGCCAGTGATCTCAAAGAGCAATGTCTTGCGCGATACAAGCTCAGTCGCGCTGATGCAGCGAGCAAATCTGATCGCAGCACCTATGGCCGGTCGCTTGAGGGCATAAGGTTCCGTCACCCCTTCTACGACCGCGCATCGCCGGTCAATCTCGGCGACTTTGTGACGTTGGAGCAGGGCACCGGCATCGTCCACAGCTCGCCGGCCTATGGTATCGACGACTTCAATACGTGCCGGCGTTACGGCATGTCCGACGACGAGATACTCAATCCGGTCCAAGGTGACGGTCGCTACGCCGGGAGCCTTCCGTACTTCGGCGGGCTGAAGATCTGGGACGCGAATCCGAAGATCGTCGACAAGCTGCGAGAGGTAGGAGCGCTGCTGCATGCCGAGAAAATCACTCACAGCTACATGCATTGCTGGCGCCACGGAACGCCCATCATCTATCGGGCGACGACGCAATGGTTTGCCGGCATGGACGAGGTTCCGGGATTCGATGGCAAGCGACCCGCCGAAACGCTGCGCAGCACGGCGTTGCGGGGCATTGAGGCCACCGAGTTTTTTCCATCGTGGGGCAAGTCCAGGCTGCGCGGCATGATCGCCAGTCGTCCCGACTGGACGCTGTCGCGCCAGCGTCAGTGGGGCGTGCCCTTGCCGTTCTTCGTCGACAAGGAAACCGAGGTTTTGCACCCGGACACGCCCGCCTTGCTGGAGCTGGCAGCGGCCAAGGTCCAGGCCGGCGGCATCGAAGCGTGGTTCGAGGCGACGCAT
>VBDA01000220.1:0-4182 GCA_005883655.1 Betaproteobacteria bacterium
GACCGCGCAGGGCCCGAGAATTTTTCGGCGCAGGCATTGGACGATGCGTCCTGGGTCGGCTATCGGTTTGCCGAATTGCTTCCGCTGCCGCTGGCGATCAAGCAAAGCATGCTCGAGGTGAACGACAGCGTCGTCCGCTTGAAGGTCCTTGCGCAATTCCTCAAGCAGCAGGGACTGATCTGAGCGGCCGCGAATCGGCGCCGCGCCGGCTCATCGCACGCTATTCGCAAAATGCGACCTCTAGTGTCGCCGGCGGGGCCGATTCGCGGTCGCTCGCACCCCATTCGCTTCGCGAACGATGCCAGCTCTCTGTTCGCTATTCGTGATGCGAAAGGTCGCGTGTCGCCGGCGGCGCCGATTCGCGGGCGCTCGCACCCCATTCGCTTCGCGAATGGGACCTGGCTCGCTGCTCACGGCGCCACGGTCTCGGCCAAGCTCGGTGGCAGCGATGCCTCGACCAACCCGCGGTTGAGACTCGCCATAGATAAGGCAGCGGCCAACAACATGCCGAAGGACACCGTCGATCGCGCCACCAAGCGCGGCGCCGGCGAGCTCGAAGGCATCAACTACGACGAAGTACGCTATGAAGGTTATGGTATCAACGGCGCCGCGGTGATCGTCGACTGCCTCACCGACAATCGCGTTCGAACGGTCGCCGACGTGCGCCACGCGTTCGCCAAGCACGGCGGCAATCTCGGGACCGACGGCTCGGTCGCGTTTCTGTTCAGGCATTGCGGCCAGCTTGTCTTCGCGCCCGGGACCGATGAGAACAAGCTGATCGATGCTGCGCTGGAAGCAGGTGCCGATGACGTGATCAATCAAAGGACGCTCTGGCAAAGGCAAAGCTCAAACCGGAGTTCGCCGAGGTGACGATGAAGCCGATCACGGAGGTCGAATTCAACGGCGAGGACGCAGCCAGAATGCAAAAGCTGCTCGACGCGATCGAGGCCATCGACGACGTCCAGGATGTCTATACGACCGCGGTCATCGAAAGCGCATGAGCGCGCGACGCCATCACAGGGCGCGATCCGTTTGACCATACGCCGCATCCTCGGCATCGATCCGGGCCTTCGCGTCACCGGGTTCGGCGTCATCATCGCTTCCGGCGGCAAATTACAATACGTGGCGAGCGGCTGCATACGAAACGCGCAGGGCGAACTGCCCGAGCGGCTGGAGCTGATTCTGCGCGACCTCGCAAGCGTCATCGTCGCTCACCAACCGAGCGAAGTCGCCGTCGAGAAGGTTTTCGTAAACGTCAACCCGCACTCGACGCTGCTGCTCGGCCAGGCGCGCGGCGCCGCCATTTCAGCCGCGGTTCTTGCCCACCTGCCGGTTTCCGAATACACCGCCCTGCAGGTCAAGCAGGCGGTCGTGGGCCACGGCAAGGCCGCCAAGGAGCAGGTGCAGGCAATGGTGATGCGTCTGCTGGCGTTGCCCGCGGCGCCGTCTGCGGACGCAGCCGATGCGCTAGCGTGCGCCATCTGCCACGCTCATGGAAGCGAGGGCATGGGCGGTTTGCGCCGGATGGGTTATCGCGTGCGGCGCGGCAGGATCCTATGATAGGCCGGCTTTCCGGGACGCTGGTCGAGAAGAATCCGCCGCAGATTCTGCTCGACGTCAAAGGCGTCGCGTACGAAATCGACGTGCCGATGAGCACGTTCTACAACCTGCCGAATGTCGGCGATAACGTCATCCTGTTCACGCACCTTGTGGTGCGCGAGGACGCGCACCTTCTCTTCGGATTCGGATCGGAAAACGAGCGGCGCGCATTCCGGCAGCTGATCAAGATCAGCGGCGTCGGCGCGCGCATCGCGCTCTCGGTGTTGTCGGGCCTGTCGGTCGCCGAGCTCGCGCAGGCGGTCACGATGCAGGAGTCGGGCCGTCTCACCAAGATCCCGGGCATTGGCAAAAAAACCGCCGAACGCCTTCTGCTGGAGCTCAAGGACAAGCTCGGCGCCGATCTCACCACCGCGGTCGGCATTCATCGTCCGGCGCCGGTTGCGTCCGACGTGCTGCACGCATTGATCTCTCTGGGCTACAGCGACAAGGAAGCCGTGAACGCGGTGAAGCAGCTTCCCGACGGCATTGCGCTCGCCGACGGCATCCGGCAGGCGCTGAAGCTGCTGGCGAAGGCATAATAGGCCGATGATCGAAGCTGACCGCCTGGTCGCCGCCGCGCCGGTGAACCCACAGGAAGAAGTGCTCGACCGAACGCTGCGGCCGCGCGCGCTCGACGAGTACATCGGCCAGGAAAAAATTCGTGGCCAGTTCTCGATCTTCATCGAGGCCGCGAAAAAGCGCAAAGAGTCGCTCGATCACGTGCTGCTGTTCGGTCCGCCGGGACTCGGCAAGACGACGCTCTCCCATATCATCGCCCACGAGCTCGGTGTCAACTTGCGCCAGACGTCGGGCCCGGTGCTGGAGCGTGCCGGCGACCTCGCTGCCCTGCTCACCAACCTCGAGCCGAACGACGTGCTGTTCATCGATGAGATCCATCGCCTGTCACCGGTGGTCGAAGAAATTCTGTATCCCGCGCTCGAGGATTTCAAGATCGACATCATGATCGGCGAGGGACCCAGCGCCCGTAGCGTCAAGCTCGATCTGCAGCCGTTCACTCTGGTCGGCGCGACCACGCGCGCTGGCATGCTGACCAACCCGCTGCGCGACCGCTTCGGGATCGTTGCCCGGCTGGAGTTCTACTCCACCGAGGAGCTCACGCGCATCGTCACCCGCTCGGCCAAGCTGCTCGAGATCACCATCGAACCCGAGGGCGCGGTCGAGATCGCACGCCGCTCGCGCGGCACGCCGCGTATCGCGAACCGGCTTCTGCGGCGGGTGCGCGATTATGCCGAGGTTCGCGCAGCCGGACACGTCACGCGGCCGGTCGCCGATGCCGCCCTGAAGATGCTCGATGTCGACGGCTCGGGTCTCGACGTCATGGACCGCAAGCTTCTGCAATGCGTCCTTGACAAGTTCGGCGGCGGTCCGGTGGGCATCGACAATCTGGCGGCGGCAATCGGCGAAGAGCGCGACACCATCGAGGACGTGCTCGAGCCGTTTCTTATCCAGCAGGGGTTCCTGCAGCGGACCAATCGCGGCCGCATCGCGACTCCCCTCGCCTACCGCCACTTCGGAATCGTTCCTCCGGCCGCCGCCGGCCAGCTGTTCACCGAATGAAAGCGGCGGCGATACAACCCTTCTTCCGCAACGTCTGCGTTTACCACGAAGAGACCCCGAGTTGAATCTGCACCCCGATCTGTCGTTCGTTTCCATGGTCGCCCACGCCAGCGTGGTAGTGCAGGCCGTGATGCTGCTGCTGCTCCTGCTTTCGCTTTGGTCGTGGTGGCAGATCTTTCTCAAGATGTTCGCGCTCAAACGCGCGGCGTCGAAGACCGACGCCTTCGAGGATGAATTCTGGAAAGGCGGCGATCTGAACGCCCTCTTCCAACGCGCGACCCAGAGTCGCGAGAACGCGGCGCTGGAGCGCATCTTCTCGGCGGGCTTTCGCGAATTCGCCAAGCACCGCAAACAAGGAACCTCGTCTGCCGCGACCATGGACAGCGCACGACGCGCGATGCGTGCGTCCTACCAGCGCGAGATTGATGCGCTCGAAGCCAACCTCGCCGGATTGGCGACGGTCGGCTCGGTGAGCCCCTACATCGGGTTGTTCGGCACTGTGTGGGGCATCATGAACGCCTTTCGAGGCCTCTCCAACGTAAGTCAGGCGACGCTGGCGCAGGTCGCACCGGGCATCGCGGAGGCGCTGATCGCGACCGCCATCGGCCTGTTCGCGGCGATTCCGGCGGTCGTCGCCTATAACCGCTACACCCACGATGTCGATCGTCTGGCCACGCGATTCGAAACATTCATCGAGGAGTTCTCGAACATCCTGCAGCGGCAGGGATGATTTTCCAGAGTCAAGCCTGACATGCGCCGCCCCCGCAAATCGATCAACCAGATCAACGTCGTTCCGTATATCGACGTGATGCTGGTACTGCTGGTGATCTTCATGGTCACCGCACCGCTGATCACTCCGGGCGAGATGCAGTTGCCGAGCGTCGGCAGCAAGCTCACGACGCCGATCTCGCCGCTAAAGATCTACGTCAAGCGCGATCTATCGCTCACCTTGCAGGAGGGTGCCGCGCCGCCATCCGCCGTTTCTCGCGAAGTGCTGGTGGCCCG
>VBDA01000220.1:4414-7942 GCA_005883655.1 Betaproteobacteria bacterium
TTAGGTTTTATAGTCTTTCTGATCTTCAGCGTGACGTGGCAGAACCCCAAGCCCGAAGCGGTGAGCGTCGAGCTCTATGCTCCGCCGACACCGGAAAAGGTCGCGCCGAAGCCTGCGCCGGAACCGCCTAAACCTCCACCCGAGCCGCCCCAGCCGCCACCGGAGCCACCGAAGCCTGCGCCCAAGGTCGAGCCTCCCCAGCCGACCAAGGCCGACATTGCGCTGAAGGAAAAACAGGAGCGCGAACGCAAGCAAAAGGAGGAGAAAGAAAAGAAGGAAATCGAGAAGCGCGAAGCGGACAAGCGCGACGCGGAAAAGAAGAAGCAGGAGGAAAAGCGCCTGGCCGAGGTGCGCGAGAGGCAGACGCGCGAAGCCGAGGCGCTTAAAGCGCAGGCAGATAGAGAGCGGCTGATGGCTAAGCAGGCTTCGGACGCCACGCGCAGCAAGGCGAACGACGCGTACATCCGCAGCATTCAGTCAAAGATCAAGGGTAACGTTGTGTTGCCTCCCGACATCCCAGGCAACCCGGAGGCGATTTTCGACGTGGTGCAGCTCCCCACGGGCGAAATCATCGACGCGCAGTTGCGAAAATCCAGTGGAGTGCGGGCCTACGACGACGCGGTGCAGCGCGCGATCCTCAAATCTTCGCCGCTGCCGAAACCGGAAACGCCGGAACTGTTCCAACGCAGCCTGACGCTGAGATTCCGCCCTCTCGATTGACGACGCGTTCGCCGATTACCGGCCCAGCAGGAATGTCAGCTAGCCTTCTCGCGACTTCTTTTCGATGATCTGAATCGTCACCCAGCTCCAGTCGGGACGCTGCTCGACCAAGTGGTTGAGCGATACGGTGTACACGGAATGCGTGGTGGTCAGGACCACATTACGCCCTTCGGCGTATTCCGACGTCGGCACGATGACCGTTTTCATCGCCAGCGGCTTGTCCGGTCGCGAAGGAGGCGGAAGATACAGCCCCTCGAAGCGCTCGCCCATGGTCGACATGGTCAGGCCGTCGACGACGTAGCCGATCTCCTCGTTCGGACGACGCTTCGCCGACAGCGTGACCGCGACCATGCGCTCGGCGATGATATTGACGCCCGCCTCGACCTCGTCGTTCGAAACCTTGTTCAGACGGCGCACCACACCGAGCAACCAGCCCTCGACGTCGGATTGTCTAACCGCGACCAGCGCGCCGAGCGTGAGGCTCTGGCCTACACCTCCGGTCGCCGCGATTCTCAGACCCGCGACGCTGCGATCCTTGACCTCCCACATCGGATCGCTCCACGACGACAGACTGGCGGCAAGCGAGTCATCCTCGACCATCGCCTTGCGCTTGGGGCGCGGCGCGCCGGCGACCGCAAAGACCTCGATCTGCTCGGTACTCGATTCGGCCGAAGCGTCTTCGGCCTTGGCGCTGATATCGACGCAGATGCGCGAGAGTCCGATGCGCACCCGCGCCGAAACAGCCACCGCGGTCCGCGGATCGCGGCGCAGCTCGGTGTGAAAGGTAGGGGCCAGCATCGGTTGAATCTTGCGCAGCACGCCGAGCCGCTGCTGGTTGATCGCCGCAATCGGGCCCTGATCGGTCATTTCCGCTTCGCGGAGGGCGTTGATTGCGCGGTCCATGCCCTCCGCTAAGGGCGTCGTGTCCAGATAACGCAGCATCGAGCCACGGTCGTTGCCGGTGCGACGCACGATCCCCTCGCGGCCCGCGAGGTCGACGAAAAAGCCTTCCATCGACTTTGGAATCTGCTCCAGCGACAGCCGACGGCTCCACGCGCGCAGCTGCAAGCTCGCCCAGTCGATCTCGATGGGGCTCAAGTTGCCGGTGTTGAGCTGGTGAACCAGCAACACGTAGAGATATTCCTGTTCGACCGTCCACGCCTGCGCGTTGGCGCCGGCCGCCGGGAGCGCGATCGGCTGCCGGTCGCACTGCCTCTCACACGCGCGCAGATATGTACCATGCAATTCGATCCACTTGGCGGGGATCCAGCGCTCGTACTTGAATACGCGCAGTTTCGCACCGGTGCCATGAAAATGGACCAGCCGCACGAACAGCAACGGAAGCGTCGCTTTCCAGCGCGCGTTGCCGGCCTGATGCATCGCGGTCTCGAGAGCGGACTGGTACGCCAGCGTGAAAGACTGGCTCATCTCCCACAAAGCCTGCCAGATTCGATCAGCCAGCTTGGGCGCGCTCTCGGAATTTTCGATGTATTGCTTGATTAACTGGCGCCGGTCGGCGCCCAGCGCCGCATCGACGAATTGAATGGCATTGATGCGGTTCAAATCCGGGGCGCGTTGCATCTTGCGCATGGCGTCGAGCACGGCGATGACCTGCTGTTGCCTGCCGATCACGTCCAGCGATGGAAGCTGACGCAGCCATGTCGCCGCTGCCTTGGCGTTCTGCAGTGGGTCGGACAAATCTTTCGCCTGCGGTGTTAGAAATGCGAACATCGCTTTCTTCGGTGCTGCCGGTCGGCGGTGGGTGGGCCCAAGACGCACGCCAGAAACCGTGGTCATTGCGGCTCCATGGAACACAGACTCGTTCGGAACGAACGAGTCCAAACTTATAGCCCAAAACTGCCTCCAGCGCAAAACCCTTCCGCGGATTAGGTTACCATTCGCGTCTGTAAAAACCAGACCCCGCGTCCTCCGCCGGCGCGGTGTCGATGCGTGAGGTCAAAATGACAATGAAAGCAGTTTCCGGCCGGATCTGCCTGATGGCGCTTTTGAACGCCGCTGCTTGCCTGGGGCCCGGCAATCCGGCGTATTCCCAACCATCCGGATCTCTTCCCGCAGCCACGTCAAGCAAGTTAGATGCCAAGGAGAAAGAATTGAAGAAGACCGATGTCAAGGTGGGCTCGGGCGCCGAAGCCGTCAAGGGCAAGGCTGTGGTTGTTCACTACACAGGCTGGCTTTACGATCCTGGCACCAGCCAAAAAGGCGCGAAGTTCGACTCATCGCGCGACCGCAATGTCCCCTTTGGTTTCGTCCTGGGCGAAGGGCGCGTTATCCGCGGCTGGGAGGAAGGCGTGCAGGGAATGAAGGTCGGCGGGCAGCGGACGCTGATCATTCCACCCGACATGGGCTACGGCGAACGCGGCGCAGGCGGGGTCATTCCACCCAATGCGACGCTGATTTTCGACGTGGAGCTGATCGAGGTCAAAGGCTGACCACTTGCCGAACCGAATGGTTTGCCACGCTCGGCCGCTGGCCTAACTGGCCACCGCAGTTGACCCTTGGAGCGAGCGCGCGCTAGAAGATGTCTCTCCTAGCGGGCCTAGGTCACCAGTAGGTTTCCAGCGTGAAATGACCCGGCTCGCGGCGGCGGTGGCGTCGCATGCCGCGGGCTTCGAGCACGGCTTGCGTTTCGCGCACCATTTCGGGGTTGCCGCATAGCATGGCATGGGCGTTTTCGGCGGTAAGAGGCACCCCCGCCCAAGCTTCCAGTCGCCCATCGTCGAGAGCGCCCGGGATCCGTCCTTGCAGTGCACCGTGGTGGAGTTCCCGGCTGACGAATGGAATGAAGGT
>VBDA01000444.1 GCA_005883655.1 Betaproteobacteria bacterium
GAGCCGGGTGCATCCCAGGCGCATCTCGAGCGCTGGCTGGGCGGCAAGCAGGAGTTCATCAAGGTATGAGCGCCGGCACCCGCATCGGCGCATCGGGCTCGCTTTCGCGCGCGCGAGAACTGGTGCGGCAGGGCGCGTTGGACGCTGCCGACGCGATGGTCAACGATGCGCTCACCCATGCGCCGCGCGACGCCGATGCTCTCCATCTGCGCGGAGCCATCGCCAATCTTCGCCGCGACCATGCCGCGGCCATCGTCGCCTTGCGCGAGGCGGTCGCGGTTCGCCCGGCGTTGACGATGGCGTGGCTGGAGCTCGCCAACGCTTACGCGCGTCTGGATCAGTGCGTCGCGGCGGTCGAGACATATCGTGAAGTCCTGGCGCGCGAGCCGGCGCGGACGGACGCTCATTTCAACCTGGGGCTGATGCAAAAACGCCTGGGCTGCCGACGCGATGGTCAACGATGCGCTATCGCCGAATGCGTGCATGAGGGTGATCCGATCGCGGCGATGCCGCCGGTGACTCTCGGCGTCGATCCGGCATCCGTCAGCGTGGTCATTTGTTCGATTGACGACGCCAAGCATGACCGCGCGGTGGCGCTTTATCGCCGCCTTTTTTCCAGCGTGCGGCACGAAATCATTTCGATCCGCAATGCGCGCTCGCTTGCGGAGGCTTATAACTGGGCGGTGCACAGCAGCGTGGCCGACATCGTCGTCCTGTCGCACGATGACGTCGACGTGCTGGCCGACGACTTCGCGGCGCGCCTGTTCGACCATCTGCGCTCGTTCGACGCTGTAGGCGTCATCGGCAGCATGCGCGCCGACGGGCCGGCCGTGGGCTGGAGCGGGCATCCGCATCTGCGAGGCTGGATCACGCATCACTCGCCGAATGAAGCGCAGTGGCAAGTCGATGTTCTCGATCATCGCGCCGTCGCCGGCAATATCACCGTGCTCGACGGCGTGTTCATGGCTGCGCGGCGAGAAGTGTTTAAGGCCGTACCGTTTGACGCCGCCTTGTTCGACGGATTTCATCTCGGGGACATCGACTGGAGCTTGAGGTCGGCGCGGGCGGGCTTCCGGCTGGGAGTCGCCGCCGACTTGAGCCTCGTTCACGCGTCGCGAGGCAACTACGATGCGACGTGGCAGCGCTACGCCGATCGCTTTTGCACCAAGCATGCGCTGGGCACGACGCCGCCCGCGACGTCGCATTTTTTCGGCGCCCAGCTCGACGGGCCCGACCAGGTCCGCGCGTTCTTCGATCTGCTCCGCGGACTGGATGCTGGCGCTACCGAGCATCACCCTCGAGCGTGACGACAAGCGAGGTCGTCGTTCCCGCAGGATCGAAACTGCCACCTGTTTCAAGAATCCTCCGTAAGTTTGCGCTCGATCAAACCGCGCCAGGCGTCCGAACGGCAGGATTCTTCGTATTGCGCTAAAATATCAGTGACTTGTAATACCAATTAAACCAGACCGATGCCTCTCTACGCCCTTGGCCTCAATCACGCGACTGCCCCGGTCAAGGTGCGGGAGCGGATCGCGTTCCAGATGGAATCGCTGGGACCGGCCTTGCGCGACTTGATCGGTTGCCCTACGGTCAAGGAAGCGGCGATACTTTCCACCTGCAATCGCACCGAGGTGTACTTTCACGGCAGCGATGCCGAACCGGTCATGCGCTGGCTGGAGGATTTTCACGGCGTAAGCAGCGCGACCTTGTCACCCTACCTTTACACCCTGGCGCAGGACAAAGCGGTGCCGCACGCGTTTCGCGTCGCCAGCGGCCTTGACTCGATGGTGCTTGGCGAGCCGCAGATTCTCGGACAGATGAAACAGGCGGTGAAGACCGCCGAGGCCGCGGGTTCGCTCGGGTTGGTGTTGAACCGGCTCTTTCAGCGCACGTTTGCCGTGGCCAAGGATGTGCGCACCAACACCGATATCGGCAGCGCCTCGATTTCCATGGCTGCCGCCGCGGTGCGATTGGCGGAGCGCATTTTTCCGGCGATCGCCAAGCAGCGCGTGCTTTTGATCGGGGCCGGCGACATGATCGATCTTGCCGCAACGCATTTCGCCGCGAGAACGCCGAAATCCATCACCGTCGCCAACCGTACCCTGGAGCGCGGCGCGCAGCTCGCGGCGCGCTTTTCGGCCGACGCGATCGCTCTCTCCGAGCTGCCCGAGCGTCTTGCGCAGTTCGACATCATTGTTACCTCCACCGCAAGCTCGCTGCCCATCCTCGGCAAGGGCATGCTCGAGCGCGCGATCAAGGCCCGGCGCCATACGCCGATGTTCATCGTCGACCTGGCGGTGCCGCGCGACGTCGAACCGGAAGCTGCCGAGCTCGACGACGTGTTCCTGTATACCATCGACGACCTGTCCAACATCATCAAGGACAATCTGCAAATCCGGGTCGAGGCAGTGCGCGAAGCCGAAGCCAGGATCGCCGATCAGGCCGCGAGTTTTCTGCGCTGGCTCGAAGGCCGGACGGTAGTGCCGACAATCGCTGCGTTGCAGGGACATCATGACCAGCTTCGCGTCGCCGAGCTCGACCGTGCGCGCCGTCTGCTCGCTGGCGGGGCGCCGCCGGAGCAGGTGCTCGAAGCGCTCGCGCGCGGACTCACCAACAAGTTTCTGCACGCACCGACCCAGGCGCTCAACCGCGCCGGCGAAGCCGAGCGCGCGGAGCTGCTCGCGCTCCTGCACCACATCTACCAGCTGCCCGACGAGCCTTAGGTAACGTATCCGACCAGGAGCGGCCCGCATGGCGGGTCGCTCTTGGCAACGGGTGCGTCATCCCCGCGAAAGCGGGGATCCAGTGTCTTTGAAATGCTGCGAAAGTTTGATGGACGGCACTGGGTTCCCGCTCAGTTGGCAAAATGAGCGCGAACGACGAAGCTTATGAAACCTTCTCTCTCGATCAAACTGGCGCAACTAGCGACGCGGCTCGAAGAGCTCAACGGACTGCTCGGGGCCGAGGACGCGGCGCGCGATCTCGACCGCTATCGCGCACTCACCCGCGAGCATGCCGAGATCACCCCGATCGTAGCGCTCTACCGCGAGTGGGAACAGAGCGGGCGCGACCTCGCGGCCGCGCGGGAAATGCTTGCCGATCCGCAGACGAAATCCTTTGCCGACGACGAATCCAAGGCCGCGAAAGCGAGAATGGAAGCGCTGGAAGAGCAGTTGCAGCGCGCGCTGCTGCCGAGCGATCCCAACGACGAGCGCAACGTGTTCCTTGAAATACGCGCCGGGACCGGGGGCGACGAGTCAGCGCTGTTCGCGGGCGATCTCTTTCGCATGTATGCGCGCTTTGCCGAACGCAACAAGTGGCAGCTCGAACTGATTTCGGAGAGTCCCGGCGAGATGGGCGGATTCAAGGAAGTCATCGCGCGAATCATCGGGCAGGGCACCTATTCCAAACTCAAGTTCGAATCGGGCGGGCATCGTGTGCAGCGGGTGCCAGAGACTGAGGCGCAAGGGCGCATTCATACCTCCGCGTGCACGGTGGCAGTGCTCGCCGAAGCCGACCCGATAGCCGACATCACGATCAATCCTGCTGAGCTTCGTATCGACACCTTTCGCGCATCTGGCGCCGGCGGTCAGCACGTCAACAAGACCGATTCCGCGGTGCGCATCACGCATCTGCCGACCGGGCTGGTCGTCGAGTGCCAGGATGACCGATCGCAGCATCGCAACAGGGCGCAGGCGATGGCGGTGCTGGCGTCGCGACTGCTCGACCGCGAGCACCAGGAGCGCCATCAGAAGGAAGCGGCGATGCGCAAGAGCCTGATCGGCAGCGGCGATCGCAGCGAGCGCATCCGCACTTATAACTTCCCGCAGGGACGGGTCACCGATCACCGCATCAATCTCACGCTGTACAAGATCGACGCCATCATGGATGGCGACCTGTTCGAGCTCACGCAGGCGCTGGCGCAGGAATACCAGGCCGAGCTGCTGGCCGAGCTCGGCGAAAGCGCGTAAGAGCGATGGCGCGTTCCGCTACCCGCCCTCTGTTGCGCACACCGCGACTGACGATGCGAGAGTTCACGGCCGCGGATTTCGACGACATGTTGCGCCTCGACAGCGATCCGCGTGTGCTCAAGTACATCAATGGCGGCAAGCCGATGGCGCGCGCCGAGGTCGAGGCCGCCTTGCAGCGCGTGACCGGCTATTACGCGCTTTACCCGGGACTGGGCGTATGGCGCGCATCGAGGCGCGACAACGGGGCATTCGTCGGCTGGTATTGCCTGAAGTACTGCCCTCCGACGACCGACGTCGAGGTCGGCT
>VBDA01000445.1 GCA_005883655.1 Betaproteobacteria bacterium
ATCTTCTCGACCGGAGCCAGGTCCCTGATCGGATCGTAGGGCACGTTGCGATACAGGCTCACCGTCATCACCAGCGTGTTCGCGGTGATCAGCAAGGTGTAGCCATCCGGCGCCGCCTTGACGACCATGTCGGTGCCGATGTTGCCACTCGCGCCCGGGCGGTTGTCGACGACGACCGGTTGCCCCCAGCGTTCCGACAGCTTCTGCCCGACTGTGCGCGCGAGGACGTCCATGCCGGTCCCCGGAGTGAAGGGGACGATGATCTGCACCGGCCTGTTCGGATACGATTGCTGTGCGCTCTTCGACGGGGACTGCGCCGATGCGCCGCACGCGAGCAATCCGGCGCCGGCAAGCGCGACGATCCATTGCATCGATCTCCATTGCATCGATCTCGGAGAACATCTCATCGCTTCCTCCTGTGCGCCGCGAGGACGCTCGTCAACCGAGACATGAGCCTCGGACATGACGCCCAAGAATTCATGACCCGATGTACGCCGCCGCGGTTGGAGTCATTTGCTACCGCCGAGCGTTTCGCGATGGTATCCGGCGATCCGTTTGTAGCCGTCGGAAAGTGCGGCCAGCTCCTTCTGGCTGATGACATCGTCGATCCGCGCGAAGGGCCGGTCTCCGGTGCGCTCGAATACTTCCCGCAGTATCGCATCCGGCGGATTCGTTCGATTTGCCCTGACTACGTTAGCCGTCGCGTCGAGACGCGCACTTTCATAGGCCTTGAGCGCGCTGGCGACGTCGCCCCGCGCGGCGAGACAATCGGCCAGCGATCGGGCATCGAGTATTGCCTGTCCGGCACCGTTGGATCCGCGAGGATACATCGGGTGCGCGGCGTCGCCCAGCAGCGTGACCCGTCCCTGGCTCCACCACGGCAGCGGGTCCTGGTCGATCATGGGAAATTCCAGAATCGCCTCGGCGGCGCGAATGAAAGCGGGAACATCGAGCCAATCGAAGTGCCAATCCTCGTAGGCACCGATGAAATCGGAGAGCGCGCCGCGGCGGTTCCAGTCGCGCTGCGCATGTTTTGAAGTTGCAAGCTCCGCGACCCAGTTGACGAGCTGACGTCCTTTGTCGTCGACGCGATTGCGAATCGGATAGATCACAAGCTTGCCGGTCGCGAGCCAGCCAGCGCGGACCATGCTTGCGCCCGACAGGATAGGTTCCCACACGCTTGTTCCGCGCCACATGTTGACGCCGGAGTACAGGGGCTCGCCTTCATGCGGGTGCAACTGCTTGCGGATGTTCGAATGCAGGCCGTCGCAGGCGATCAGCACATCTCCTTCCCGCTCCATCGGCGCCGTGCCGGTCGCAGCGTCGGCAAACCGGACTCGTACCTGCGCCGCGGATTGCTCGAAACCGATGCATTTGCAACCCGTGAGAAGTCGATCCGGACCGACGCGCTGCCTGAACGCTTCGAGCAGTAGTTGCTGCAAATCGCCGCGATGAATCGAGAATTGCGGCCAATCGTAACCAGCGTAACGGCCCGCGGGCTCGCTGTAAATGCGCTGGCCGAAGCGGTTGAAGAACACCGACTCACGCGTGCTGACGGCGAGATTCGCAAGCGAGTCTTCGAGCCCGAGCCGGCAGAGCTCCCTGGAAGCATGCGGGAGGATATTGACGCCCGCGCCGATCGGCCTGATTTCGGTTGCTGACTCGTAGACACGCGAAGCGATGCCTATCTCGTGCAAAGTCAGCGCCAGGGTCAGTCCGCCGATGCCGGCGCCTACGATAATCGCTTCCATGCGCACCAGAAGTGTGTGGCTGCTTCGGACTATCGCATGGACGCGAACTTTCCGCACGCGGGCGCTGCACTACAGCCGACGGCGAGGGCTATCCTCCCTCCTTATCTTAGCGCTGCGTGCGGGATTGTTTTAAACTTTCGGAACGATACCGGTGCGTCGTTGCCGTAACAATGGGCACCTTGTTTCGATCGCCGGTGAAGGAGATTGCGATGCTGCTCTTACGCTTCCCGAATTCCATAGGGTTCGCGCTCGCGCTCGCCGCGCTCGCCGCGCATGACTGCATTGCGGCGCCGGGACAGCCCGTCTACTATGGAGTGCCGCGCGGCGCACATCCACACGATGTGGCGGCGGCGCCAGTGCCGGGAGGCCCGGTTTTTTACACCGCGCAGTCGACCGGCAAGGTCGGTGTGCTCGACCCCGCGAGCGGCAAGACCGAGGAAGTCGCGCTCGGTCCGCGGTCGGCGCCGCATGGCGTGATCGTCGGGCCCGACGGTGCCGCGTGGATTACCGACGGGGGCCAGAACGCGATCGTGCGTTACGATCCGAAAACGCGCCAGGTCCGCGTGTGGCCTCTTCCGGAAGACACCGGTTATACCAATCTCAACACGCTGACATTCGACAAGCGAGGCCGCGTCTGGTTTACCGGGCAGAGCGGATACTATGGCCGGCTCGATCCCGCGAGCGGCGAGGTGAAAGTGTGGAAGGCGCCGCGCGGCAGCGGCCCGTACGGCATCACCGCCACGCCCAAGGGAGAGGTCTTTTACGCTTCCCTGGCCGGCAACCACATTGCGCAGATCAACACCGAGACCGGCGAGGCAACCGTCATCGAGCCACCGACCAAAGGGCAGGGCGCACGCCGCGTATGGTCGGATTCGCGGGGTCGGATCTGGGTGAGCTACTGGAACACCGGCCAGGTCGGCATGTACGATCCGGCTACCCGTGCGTGGCGCGAATGGAAGCTGCCGGGCAACGCACATACCTATTCGGTGTGGGTCGACGATAAGGACAAGGTCTGGCTCACCGACTGGAGCATCAATGCCATTGTCCGATTCGACCCGGTCACCGAAAAATTCGACAGCTTTCCTTCGAACCAGGAACGCGCCAACGTGCGGCAAATGCTAGGGCGATCGGGCGAAGCCTGGGGCGCCGAGTCCGGCTCGGATCGGCTGGTGATGGTACCGGCGCAATAACCTGGGGGTGGGCGCCGGCGTCACAAGGATAAGGCCGTGCAACCAGGCTTCAAGCCTACCTCCAAAGAGCCAAGGCGCATTGCAGAATTTACAGCCACCGTTGACTTTTTGACTCCTCGTGTTGGGCTGACGGCGCACGCAGGCAACGGTCGTCGGCTTCAGCTTGAGTACCTCGTAGGCCTTGATTTCGGTTGGCGTTTACGTCGCGATGGGGATCGATCAAGGCGAAACATCGCATATGGTTGTCGGATAGCGACCGACAAAATCAGATGGCCTGCAATTTGCTCCCTGATGTTCGAAACGAGGTGCCGGGCGTATCACCCATCCGGCACATGTGAGCACTACTCATATCTCGGTAGAGGAGACAGATGAAACCCATCACACTTTCCAAATTCATAGTTGGCATATCGGTTGCACTGGTGGCATCAGCCTTGGCCGCCGGCGAGATCACCTTGTTCGAGCGGGAAGGTTTTCAGGGTCGGCGATTGACCATACGCGGCACCATGTGGAACTTGGATCGCACCGATTTCAACGATCGGGCCGAGTCGATTATCGTCCGCGACGGCGTCTGGGAAGTCTGCACCGACGCGCGATTCAGTGGACAATGCACGCGCCTGCAGCCCGGCGAGTATGGCCACTTGCGAGGCTCGCTCGACCGGTCGATTTCGTCGGTGCGTGAAGTGACAGAGGCGGCCTACGCGCCGCCACAAGCCTACGCGCCGCCGGCGCCTGTTTACGGCGGTGGGGGCGGCGGGGGCGGCGGTCAGCCGCGCGCCATTTTGTATTCCGGGCAAGGCCTGAGCGGGCGTGCGTTCGAGATCGACCGCAATGTCGTTCGAAATCTGGACGGTACCGGCTTTAACGACCGCGCGTCGTCGCTGAGCGTATTGGGCGGCTACTGGATCTTTTGCAGCGACGCCAATTTCGAAGGC
>VBDA01000446.1 GCA_005883655.1 Betaproteobacteria bacterium
TTTTCCGGCTCACGCCCACCAATTCGCTCCTCGGTCCGTGCAATTCGGGCCACTGCGTGCATTAGCCGGTCTTCGAATAGCAGGCGGTTCGCGAGGCCGGTCAATGGGTCGATAAAGGCCCGCTTATGCAGTTCATCATTGGCCGCCAGAAGCTGCGCGTTCGTCATCTCTAGCGAGCCAGCGAGTTGCGTTGTCTTGCTTTGCATACGGGCATCGAGAATGGACGTAAATAGCGTCATCGATAGCAGAGTGACCGATGCCAGCACCACCAATGTGCCAAGGCTTTGACCGCCCAGCGCGTTAGCACTCAGGCACACCGTGCCGTCCGGGAAGCTCGCCGCAGCCATACCGGTGTAATGCATGCCGCTGATGGCCAAGCCCATCACCAGAGCGGCAGCGGCTTGGTAGATCAGGCCGCGCCGGCTGCTGACCTTGCGCAACCAGAAGAAGATCAATAGCGCTGCTGCCGAGGCTATAACGGCGATCCCTGCCGAGGCTGCGACCAGAGTCTTGCTCCACACAATCCCTGGCGCCATGTCCAGCGCCGCCATACCAATGTAGTGCATGCAGCAAATGCCGGCCCCCATCGCCAGTGACCCTGCGGCCAGGCGCCGTACAGAGAGCGAGCCGAGGCTGGCCACGGCCAGCGCGATCGCCGACACCGCAACCGCGGCGATCCATGAGAGCAACGTCAGGAACTTGGTGTACCCCAGCGCGATGGGTAACGAGAACGCCAGCATGCCTACGAAGTGCATGGACCAGATGCCGGTACCCATGGCGACAGAACCGCCGATCCACCAAGACAGAGCCACGCCGCGGTCTTTGGTACGAACACGCTTTGCCAGGTCGAGCGTCACGTACGAGGCAAAGCTTGCGACCAAAATGGACGCCACCACGACCCACGGGTCGTAACTCGAAGTTAGGTAAGCCATGGCGTACTCATTGAGCGTCAAAATCCGAGTTAAGCCGAGCGAACTGGGTTGCCAAGCTGCATTTGGGTACTCACGACAGTACGGGCGCAATCCGCCAAAGGTGACGAATTACGGCAACGCAAGCACTTTTCAGCGGTCTTGTGCGTGTCCGCTGTACTTTTCGACGAATACAGCACACTAGGTTGAGCGACGCAAATTGTATGCCATCCCATTCGCGATAGATGGGCCCTTCGGGTCAGAGAGACTTTGTGCGCGCAGGTCCCCGTTACCGCGAACCTTATCAAGCGGCCACATGTTCACGACCGTGCGCTATGGCTGCCGTTAACGCTTGCTACATCGCGCGCCAGTCAGGGCAGACCAAGCTCGAACATGCTCTTTCGCGTGGATTAGAAATGGATCGATGGCGCCGACCGATCACGCGAAAGCTGACAAGTTGAACCGTGGATTTGGCTACGGGTGATCAACGGCGCAATCGGAGCGATTCACGCGATCAAAGAGGCTTCTTGGCGAAGAGAGTTCGCCTTGTTTTCGGCCGCCCCAGCTCACATCACGAAGTGCCCTTGTGTTTGGTTATTCAATCCGCCTGGCGCGCAGCGCCAAGGCACGATCGACGAAATCGAGTCGGTCCTGTCCCCAAAATATTTCACCATCCAACACAATCGTGGGGGATCCGAACACCCCCAACGCAAGCGCTTCCTCGCTGTTGCGCCGATAGATCGCCTGCACCTCGGCGCTCTTTTCCGCCGCGACGAGTGCGGCCCCGTTGAGTCCGTTTTCATCGGCAATCGCTTGGCGCACGCTCGGGTCCGCAATGTCGCGCTCCTCAACCCACAACGCGCGCAACATCGCGTTTGAAAGAACAAACGCGTCGTCGCCTCGTTGTTGCGCGGCAATCACCATCCAGCCCGCTGGCTTGTTCCATCCCTCGGGTAACCCATCGATTGGGTAATATCGCGGCGACAACTTAAGCGGCATGCCCAGGTAATCGCGCCAGCGCGCAAGCTCCAGCGCGTGATACTTGCGCCGTGGCTCGGGACGCGTGCGAAGCGGGATGCCACCGGTCTTCGGAACCACCGCTTGAAAGTCGAAAGGCTTGAGCATCAGCTTGGCACGGTGGCGGCGGACAATATCCTGCAGCTTCGGACCCGCGAAGTATGCCCACGGCGAAGAAAGAGTGTAGTAGTTCGAGAGTTCGATCACATCACGCGTCCGGAAGGGCAAGCCGGTGCAAGCAGCGGCAATTCGCCCGCCGTCCCGGGAGAGGCCCCCGCGAACAGTTCTAACTTTCATCTGTATCGTATCATCGTGTCGGCTGCCAGGCGTGGCGGCGAGCATCCGCGACGACGCGACGGCGAAAGACCGTATGGACAAGCGTGACTGACGACAGAACTTCGGGCTTGATGGCGCTCGAGCGCGACGTGAGTCGGGACCTGGCTCGCCTCAACTATCCACCCCAGAATTGGGTCCCACGCCGCGTCGGGCCCGACGGCCAACCGCTGCTCGATGTATTGGTCGTGGGCGGAGGCATGTGCGGCCAGACCGCAGCCTTTGCCCTGATGCGCGAAGGCGTCCGCAATCTGCGTGTGGTCGATCGCGCGCCAACGGGCGGTGAGGGCCCGTGGGCGACATTCGCGCGCATGGAAACATTGCGCTCGCCGAAGCACTTGACCGGGCCGGATTTGGGTGTCACAGCGCTGACGTTTCGCGCATGGTTCGAGGCGCAGCACGGTGAGGCCGCCTGGGCTGCGCTGCACAAGATACCGCGCTTGGACTGGTGGAACTATCTGCTCTGGGTGCGGCGCATGACCGGAGTATCGGTCGAAAACAGGACCGAGCTTTTGCGGCTCCTGCCTCGAGGTGACGTCATCGAGGCACAGATGAGCGGGCCGTCAAGCTCCACGGTGTCGGCACGCAAGGTCGTCCTTGCGCTCGGTCGCGAAGGAAGCGGCGCAGCGCAGTGGCCGGCGCTCCCATCGTTTGTGCCCGGCAAATCGAATGCGTTCTCGCGCGTACTGCACGCGAACGACACAACGATTGATTTCACCGCGTGGAAGGGCAAGCACGTCGGCGTGCTTGGCGCGGGTGCGAGCGCGTTCGACAACGCCGGCAGCGCGCTCGAGGCGGGAGCCGCCGAAGTAACGCTGTTCATGCGCAGACCGCATTTGCCGCAGGTGAACAAGTCGAAGTGGACCGCCTTCGCGGGATGCCTTCGCGGCTTGCAGTCTCTGGACGA
>VBDA01000447.1 GCA_005883655.1 Betaproteobacteria bacterium
AAGGCTTCGAACATGAGCAGCGACCACAGCGTGGCGCCATGATCGCGCGCACCCGACTGATGCGCTTCGACCATCTCGCGCAGGAATGCTGAATTGAAGTATCCGGAGTCAAGCAATACCGGCCCCAATACTGCCTCCTTCACCCGCTGCCGCAACGGTCCGCGGAACCAGCTTGCGAGCGGCACCGAAAAGCCCATCTTCGGCCGGTACAGGATCTCCTGCGGAAGGTAGGGTTCGAGCGCCTTCTTGAACAGGTATTTGCCTTCGCGCCCGCGCAGTTTGAGGCCCGGCGGCAGCCCGGAGAGCCACTCCATGAGGTGATGGTCGAGCAGTGGCTCCCTGACTTCCAACGAATGCGCCATGCTGGCGCGGTCGACCTTGGTCATGATATCGCCGACCAGATAGGTCTTCATGTCGAGGTACTGGACGAGCGAGAGCGGTTCGTGTCGTGGCGCATTCCGCGCGTGCCGATGCAGTACCTCGATCGCTCGATAGCCCTGCAGCTCGCGCCGCAACGAATTGCTCGAGAGCCGGTCGCGCATCGCATCGCTCATGACGGAGACGCTGTGGAAGTAGCCTTCCACCGAGTCGCGGGCCAGTGCTTCGAGCGTGGACTTGGCGCGAAATACCTTCGGCGCCCAGTCCGCCTTCGGATAGAGGCTACCGAGCAGGCCGAAGACTGGCGCCCGCAGCGCGAGCGGCATCATCGCGCGCAGGCGCTCTTCGTACAAATGCCAGCGATAGCGCCGATAGCCGGCGAAGTTCTCGTCGCCGCCGTCGCCGGAGAGCGCCACCGTAACGCTCTTGCGCGCGAGCTCGCACAGCCGAAACGTCGGAATCGCCGAGCTGTCCGCAAACGGCTCGTCGTAGGCCTCGGCCAGCGTGTCGAGCAGGTCGAAGTCGTCGGTGTCGACCTGCTCCACCCGGTGCCGCGTTCCGTAACGGTCGGCGACCTTCTGCGCGTACGCGGCTTCGTTGAACGCCGGATCGCCGAAGGATATGGAGCAGGTGTTGACCGGCTCGTCGGAGCAGGCGGCCATCATCGCCACCACCGCGCTGGAGTCGACGCCCCCGGACAGAAATGCACCGAGCGGCACCTCGGCGATGAGCCGCACGTTGACAGCATCGCGCAGCCGCAAGATCAACTCTTCCTGCGCGGCCAAGGGCGTGAGCGGCGCTCCCGGCTCGAAGGGGATGTCCCAGTATTGGCGCGGCGCGGGAAGAACGCCGCCGCGGCGAACTGTCAGCGTACAGCCCGGTGGCAGCTTCAGTGCCTGGCCGAAGATAGTGCGCGGCTCGGGCACGTAACCGTAGGCTAGGTAGTCCTCCACGGCCCGCGGATCGATCTCACGCTTGAACCCTGGGTGGCTTAGCAGAGATTTGAGCTCGGAACCGAAGATCAGTGTGCCATCGCCCAGGGCCGCATAGTACAGAGGCTTTACTCCGAGACGATCGCGGGCAAGGAAAAGCGTTTCGCGGTTGCGGTCCCAAAGGGCGAAGGCGAACATACCGCGAAAACGCTGGACGCAATCCTCACCCCATTGTTCCCAGGCATGGACGATCACCTCGGTGTCACTCTTCGTCCGGAAGGCATGGCCCAGGCGCGACAGCTCCGGGATCAGGTCGCGGTAGTTGTAGATCTCGCCGTTGTAGACGATGACCACGCTACCGTCCTCATTGAACAGAGGTTGCTGCCCGGTCGACAAGTCAATGATCGATAGCCGGCGATGACCGAGACCGATCCCGGGCTCGAAGTGGAGCCCGACTTCGTCCGGCCCCCGATGCAATTGGCTATCGTTCATGCGCGAGACGAGTTCGCGCGGCATCGGCCGCCTGGCGGAGAGATCGAAGATGCCGGTAATGCCGCACATTGCAGTTCGCCCTAGGGATTGGACACGCTGTGAAGCCGCGGTGTCTGCACGGAAGTCTCTGGCTCGCCGAGCCGGCTGGATGGAGGCAGGGGAAAGCCACTTCCAGCGAGCAAGTGCTCATAGATGCTCGCGTACGCCGCGACCATCGTCGCCAGACTGAACCGGGTCAGGGCGACGTGATAGGCTGCCTTGGCGTGGCGCCTGGCCACCGCGCGGTCGTAAAAGTAGGCGATCATCGCGCGTGCCAGCGCATCGGGGTCGGCCGGGGGCACCAGCGTTCCAGTCATCCCGGATTCGATCAGCTCAGCGTTGCCGCCAACACCCGTCGCGACGATCGGAAGCCGAGTGGCCATTGCCTCGAGAATTGTGTTCGACACGCCTTCGGCGCGCGAGGGAAGCACGAAGCAGTCGAGGCCGCGCATGAACTGCGGCACCTCGGCGCGCTCGCCCGCGAGCCAAGCGAGGTCCCGGACGCCGGCGCCGACCAGCAGCGCGTCCATCTGCTGGCGCAGCGCGCCGTCCCCGACGACGACCAGTCGCAAACGTGCCGCGGCGGCCGGGTGCAGCTTGAGCGCGCGGATGAACGCCCGCGCAAGGTTCAGCGGATCCTTGATCGCTTCCAGCCTGCCGACGCTGCCAATCAACCAGTGGTCGGGAGCGCTGAAGGGGCAGCCGGCGATCGCGTCGCCCGCGCCTGGATAAAAGCGCTCCGTGTCGACGCCGTTGTAGACCTGGGAGATCGCCTCGTCCGGCACGCCGACATGGTCTTCAAGATACTCGGCGAGGTGCTGCGACAGCGCGATATAGTGGTTCACGAATGGCCGATACAGCCGGCGCACCAACCGGTAGCGCCGGCGGCGTCCTTCGGGGTCCTGGATATCCCAGCCATGCTCGCCATGGATCCGCACCGGGACGCCGGCGGCCCATGCCGGCACGACCGCTTCCAGCGCCGCCAAGTTGCGCGTATGCACGATCGCCGGGCGCAGCGCCTTGAACAGGCGCAGGAGCTGCGGGTAATCGCGCGCCAAGTGTCCCGGACGCTTGCCCAGGGCGACGTAGTGCACGTCCGGACGGGCGATTCGCTCGGTGAACTCGCGGGAGACGTCGGTGAGCGACACAATTGCGTGGCGCCAGCGCTCGTGCGGAAGGTGATTGATCAGGTTGACGATCCCGTTTTCGAGCCCGCCCACGCCGAAGCGAAAGACGACGTGCACAAGCAGCGGTTGCGAGGCGTTCATGTCCGTTGCGTAGTTCAGTGAGCGCTCGCCATGATTTCCGCGTCGACGTGGGCCAGGGTGTCATTGATCGACGGCATCATATCGAGCGCGAATTCGCGCAAGGTCTCGACCGGCGGTTGGCTGCGGTCGTCGTATGGCGTGGCGAGAATGATCGCCGTCCCGCTGTCGCCTTGGTTGGAGAGCTTCTGCCACGCCAGCATCCCCTTGGCGACGTAGGGATTGATGACGTCATGTCCGGCGATGCGGAACCAGTCCCATACCAACAGCCGCTGTCCGCGCGAGCGCAGCCGCGTCTGCCGCACGTCGAGCGTTGCTGCCCCTAAAGCCGCGTCGACGCGAGACTCGCCGACATTGTTCCAGACCGGGTGTTTCTGGACCACCATGATGTTCCAGGAGGTTACCAGTTGGCTTCCTGGATGCTGATGGTGGTAGTAGCCCAGGTGCAGAGCGACCACGCGATCGCCTTTGCGGTAGGCCTGGAAGA
>VBDA01000448.1 GCA_005883655.1 Betaproteobacteria bacterium
CTCGGGTTCCGGCGCGCCTCTCCAGAACAAAGGTGGCGTAGTTGGCGCTTGGGTTGCCGACCTGTTGCTCTACTTGTTCGGACTGTCGGCGTGGTGGTGGGTTATTGCCGGCGTGGTGGTTGTCGTTTCGGGTTACCGCCGGCTTACCCACGAAGCGGTGGAACGTCACCATCCCTTGCTGGCGATCCCGGGTTTCGCGCTCGTGCTGCTGGCCAGCGCATCGCTGGAAGCGTTGCGTCTTTACCGGCTGCCGGCTTTGCTGCCCAACGTGCCGGGTGGAGCCTTGGGAGACGTGATCGGTCAAGGGCTCTCGCGCGCACTCGGTTTCAACGGCGCGACGCTGCTGCTCATCGCACTGTTCGGGATTGGCTGGTCGCTTCTCACCGGCATGTCGTGGCTAAGGCTGATGGAACGTGTCGGTGGGCGCATCGAAAATACGCTGGCCTGGGCTCGGCGAAGGCGTGACGAGAAGCGCGACCGCGTCATCGGCGAGGCCGCGTTCGAGGAACGCGAGCAAGTCGTCGGCGCCACGCGCGAGACCATGGACGACCGGGACCCGGTCATGGTCGTACCGGCGGCACTGGAGGTAATGAAGTCGGAGCGCGTAATCAAGGAAAAGCAGAAGCCTTTATTCAAGGATCTTCCTGATTCGCCGCTTCCACCCCTCGCATTACTCGAAGACGCACCGTCTTCGCTGGAAGTGGTCAGCGCCGAGACGCTAGATTTCACCTCGCGCGTGATCGAACGCAAGCTCGCCGATTTCGGCGTTGCGGTCAAAGTCCTCGCCGCATACCCGGGCCCGGTGATCACGCGCTTCGAGATCGAGCCGGCGATCGGCGTCAAGGGTGCACAGATCGTCAACCTGATGAAGGATCTGGCGCGCGCGCTGTCGGTGGTCAGCATTCGCGTGGTCGAAACCATACCCGGCAAATCATGCATGGGCCTGGAGCTGCCGAATGCCAAGCGCCAGATCGTGCGCCTGGTCGAATTGCTGTCATCGACGACCTACAACGATACCGCCAGTCCGTTATCGCTGGCGCTGGGTAAAGACATTGCCGGCAAACCGGTGATCGTCGATTTGGCCCGGATGCCGCACCTGCTGGTCGCGGGCACCACGGGGTCCGGGAAATCGGTCGCGGTCAACGCCATGATCCTGTCGCTCCTCTACAAGGCCGAGCCGCGGCAGGTGCGATTGATTCTGATCGACCCGAAGATGCTTGAACTTTCGGTCTACGAAGGCATCGCACATCTATTGGCACCGGTGGTCACCGACATGAAGCTGGCCGCCAACGCGCTCAACTGGTGTGTTGGCGAGATGGAGCGCCGCTATCGATTGATGTCGACCCTGGGCGTGCGCAATCTCTCCGGCTATAACGCGCAGGTCGCTGACGCAAAAAGAGCAGGCAAGCCGCTGACCAATCCATTTTCGCTGACCCCGGATGCCCCGGAGCCGATCGAAGAAATGCCGCTGATCGTGGTCGTGATCGATGAGCTGGCCGATCTGATGATGGTCACCGGCCGGAAGATCGAGGCGTTGATTGCGCGCATTGCGCAAAAGGCGCGTGCTGCGGGGATCCACCTGATCCTGGCGACGCAGCGCCCTTCGGTCGACGTGATCACCGGTCTCATCAAGGCCAATATTCCGTCGCGCATTGCATTCCAGGTGGCGAGCAAAATCGACTCGCGGACGATCCTCGATCAGATGGGCGCCGAGACGCTGCTCGGTCAGGGCGACATGCTCTACCTTCCGCCCGGCACCGGCCATCCCCAGCGCGTGCATGGTGCGTTCGTGTCCGATGGCGAAGTCCACCGGGTGGTAGAGCATTTGAAGGCGCAGGGTGGCCCGCAATACCTCGATGGCGTGCTCGACGTAGCGGGCAATGGGGACGGCGAGGAAGGCCCGGGCATCAACGGTGCCGATAGCGAGGCCGATCCGATGTACGACCAGGCGGTCGCGGTCGTGCTCAAAACCCGCCGCCCGTCGATTTCGCTGGTCCAGCGCCACCTTCGCATCGGCTACAACCGCGCCGCGCGGTTGATCGAGCAGATGGAACGCGCGGGTCTGGTGTCCGCGATGCAGACCAACGGCAATCGGGAAGTGCTCGTCCCGGCCGGCAGGGAATAGAAGCCATCGGAAAACGCTCGAGACGGCTTCCAGCGAGGCACCATTGGTCCTCCCCGGCTGTCTCACTTGGGATGTTGCTCAAACCGAACTCCTGTGCGCTCTTGTTGTTTCTCGTCGCGTCGGTCACCGACGCGGCGACGATCGAACGATTACGCGCGTTCGTGCACGATACGCAGACCGCGCGTGCGACGTTCACTCAGACCGTGACCGACGCCAACGGCCGCACCAAGCAGGAGGCGAGCGGCGAGTTCGCGATCGCACGGCCGGGCAAGTTCCGCTGGTCCGTCGAGAAGCCTTACAAGCAATTGCTGGTCGGCGACGGCGAGCGCGTCTGGATCTACGACGCTGACCTCAATCAGGTCGTGAAGCGCCGGAACGATCAGGCGCTCGGCACCACGCCCGCGGCGCTCCTCGCGGGCAAGGATGACGTCGAGCGCGCTTTCGACTGGCGCGATCTGCCCGCCGCTGGCGGGCTCGAATGGCTCGGTGCGACGCCGAAAAGCAAGGAATCCGCGTTCACCGAGATCCGGCTCGGCTTCGACGACAAGGGGCTCGTTGCGCTCGAAGTTCACGACAACTTCGGGCAGCGCACGCTGATTCGCCTCGCCAAGCTGGAACGCAATCCGAAGCTGCCCGCCGAGCTGTTCCGGTTCACGCCGCCCGCCGGCGCCGATGTCGTCGGCGACTGATCTGTTCGCGGTCGAGAACCCGGCCACGCCGCTCGCGGAGCGACTGCGGCCGAAAACGCTGGCGGACGTCATCGGCCAGCGGCACCTGCTCGGGCCAGGCAAGGCGCTCGCGGTCGCCTTCGCCTCGGGCAAGCCGCATTCGATGATCCTCTGGGGCCCGCCGGGCACCGGCAAGACCACGCTCGCGCGGTTGATGGCCGACGCGTTCAACGCGGATTTTCTCTCCATCTCTGCCGTGCTCGCCGGGGTCAAGGATATTCGCGAGGCGGTTGCGCACGCGGAGGCGGCGCTGGCGCAGTCGGGGCGGCACACGATCCTCTTCGTCGACGAAGTGCATCGCTTCAACAAGGC
>VBDA01000449.1:0-3836 GCA_005883655.1 Betaproteobacteria bacterium
CGTAGGTCTTGAACTTCGCGTCTTCGATGGTGCCGTCCGCGCCGACCTTGATCTGCAGCTTCATCACGTCTCCGCACGCCGGTGCGCCAACCATGCCGGTGCCGACATCGTCGGCGTCCTTTGCGAACGATCCGACGTTGCGCGGATTTTCGTAGTGATCGAGCACTTTATCGCTGTATGCCATGTTGAACCTCTTGATGTTGCGTTCGTTGTTGACTCTGTTAGTGCGCTGCCCATTCGATGGAATTGAGGTCGACGCCGTCCTGGTACATTTCCCAGAGCGGTGAAAGCTCGCGCAGCTTGGCGATCTTGCCTTTCATCAGCCCCACGGTGTAGTCGATCTCTTCTTCGGTGGTGAAGCGTCCGACAGTGAAACGAATCGAGCTGTGCGCCAGCTCGTCGCTGCGGCCCAACGCACGCAGCACGTAGGAAGGCTCGAGCGATGCCGACGTGCACGCCGATCCCGACGACACTGCGACATCCTTGATGGCCATGATCAGGCTCTCACCCTCGACATAATTGAAGCTGGCATTGAGGTTGTGCGGGACGCGGTGCTCCATGTCTCCGTTGATGTACAGCTCCTCGATCTCGGAAAGACCCTTCAGCAGCTTGTCGCGGAGCATGCGTATGCGCTCGTTGTCGGTCGCCATCTCCAGCCGAGCCAGACGAAATGCTTCGCCCATGCCGACGATCTGGTGCGTCGGCAGCGTGCCCGAGCGCATCCCGCGCTCGTGTCCTCCACCGTGCATCTGCGCCTCGATGCGCACCCGCGGCTTGCGCCGCACGAAAAGCGCGCCGACACCCTTCGGCCCGTAGGTCTTGTGCGCCGAAAACGACATCAGGTCCACCTTCAGCTGTGCAAGGTCCACCGGAAGCTTGCCGGTCGCCTGGGCGGCGTCCACGTGAAAGATGATCCCGCGGCTGCGGCAAAGCTCGCCGATCGCGGGAATGTCCTGAATCACCCCGATTTCGTTG
Organism: Betaproteobacteria bacterium; assembly: GCA_005883655.1. GTDB lineage: Bacteria > Pseudomonadota > Gammaproteobacteria > Burkholderiales > Casimicrobiaceae > PALSA-1003. The sequence continues at coordinate 976 of VBDA01000449.1, forward strand.
TTGACGTGCATGACCGAGACCAGAATGGTGTCCGGCCTCAACGCCGCCTTGAGCTTTTCGAGGTCGAGCAAACCATCGGGCTCGACGTCGAGATAAGTGACATCGAATCCGTCGCGCTCGAGCTCGCGCATGGTGTCGAGTGTCGCCTTGTGCTCGGTTCTGACCGTCAGCAGGTGCTTGCCCTTGTCTTTGTAGAAATGTGCCGCGCCCTTTAGGGCGAGGTTGATAGATTCGGTTGCGCCCGAGGTCCAGACGATTTCCTTCGGGTCGCAGTTGACCAGTTTCGCGACCTCTGCGCGCGCCTCTTCGACCGCATGCTCCGTTTCCCACCCGAATGAATGCGAGCGCGACGCAGGATTGCCGAAATGCTCCGTCAGATACGGAATCATCTTGGCCGCCACGCGGGGGTCGACCGGCGTCGTTGCCGAATAATCGAGGTAAATGGGTTTTTTCATCGCTTTCTATCGCTTTAGGACACGGTCGCGGGCTCGCGTTTTTTGCCCGGCAGAGAATGGTGAACGCGCAGGACATTGACTTCGGGCCGCTCCTGCTGCCGAACCAGCTCTTCCAGCGTCACCGAGCGCAGATAGCCAAATATGTGGGTATTGAGGCCCGCCCACAACTCGTGGGTCATGCACCGCCTGTCGTCGAGACAGTTCTCCTTGCCGCCGCATTTCGTGGCGTCGATGGGTTCGTCGACGGCCAGAATCACATCCGCCACCGAGACGGCCCCGGCCGAACGCGCCAGCCGGTAGCCGCCGCCTGGCCCCCGGACACTTGCGACAAGGCCATGCCGGCGCAGCTTGCCGAACAATTGCTCCAGGTAGGACAGCGATATCTTCTGCCGTTCGGAGACCCCGGCAAGCGTCACCGGAGCGTCGGTCGCGTGCATCGCGACGTCGATCATCGCGGTCACCGCAAAGCGTCCCTTAGTAGTCAGTCTCATGATGGTCGGCCGGTTGCCTGACACTTGTTACCCATAGCTGGGATTCTATAATTCCCTAGTGTTTTAGTCAACTAAAAGCCCGAGGAGTTCACTCAAGCATTTTGTTGATCTGGGTCGGGTCGAAGCGCTCCGCCGTCGCCTTGGCATCGCCGCAATCGACCCCTTCGGTCTGGAGCCGATCGATCAGCATTTGCAGCCTGCCGTCGGTCGAGGCGGCATGGTCGAGCAGTGAATGGATGGCCTGGACAATCGGGTCGTTCATATCGGCACTGATGGCGTAGGCCGAGAACCCGATTTTCGCCGCCTGCGCCTCGCGTCTCGCCGCGTCCTCCCCAGTCACGATGCGGGCGGGAATGCCCACTGCGGTCGCGCCGGCGGGCACATTCCTGACCACGACCGCGTTCGATCCGATCTTGGCGTGATCGCCGACCAGAATGGGTCCGAGCACCTTGGCACCGGCGCCGAGCACCACGCCTCGTCCCAGCGTCGGGTGGCGTTTACCGGCGTTCCACGAGGTGCCACCGAGAGTCACGCCATGATAGAGCGTGCAGTCGTCACCGATCTCGGCGGTTTCGCCGATCACCACGCCCATACCGTGGTCGATGAATACGCGGCGTCCGATGGTTGCCCCAGGATGGATCTCGACGCCCGTCAGCCAGCGCCCCCAGTGCGACAGCCAGCGGCCCAGCCACCGTGCCCCATTGGTCCACAGAGGGTGTGCCACCGTTCGGTGCCAAACGAGCGCATGCAGGCCGGGGTAGCAGGTCAGGACCTCCCAGGTCGTCCGTGCCGCCGGGTCGCGCTCGAATACGACCGCGATGTCTTCGCGTAAGCGGGGAAACATGCTGCTATTCTGACATTTCCGACAGAATCACTCAAGTATTCTAGAACTTCATTTCCGCCAGCCGTTTTGTACCCTTTCCTCGATGCGGGCCAGGATGCCACGCAGGATGTTGACTTCCTCCTTTTCCAGGCGTGCCCGCGAGAAAAGCCGGCGCAGCCGCGGCAGCAACCGCTTTGGCTGCGCAGGGCGCAGGAAATCGATGGCGATCAATGCCCGCTCTCCTTGCTCGAAAAGCCGCTCGATCTCTTCCTGCGTCGCCGGTGCGAATGCCGGCGCGGTCCATACGGTGTCTCCCTGGGCGGCAACGCGCAACTCATAGACGGCCACCTGCACCGCGGCAGCAAGGTTGAGCGACCCGTAATCAGGCACTGCGGGGATCGTCGCGACAACCTGGCAGCGCGACAGCTCCGCATTCGAAAGACCCGACATTTCCGTTCCGAACACCAGCGCGACATCTCCGCAGACCGCATAACGCAACGCTTCCTGCATCGCGGCGCGAACCGGTAGGACCACGCCCGCAAACTCGCGCGGCCGCGCGGAAAACCCAATCGCCAGGCTCGCTCCTGCGAGTGCTTCATCGAGCGAGGCGGCGACGCGCGCCGCGTTCAGAATTGCGCCGGCGCCTGCGGCCATCGCATCGGCGTCGGCGTCGGGAAAGCGCTGGGGCGTCACCAGCACGAGCTGCGACAGGCCCATGGTCTGCATCGCGCGCGCGCTTGCGCCGATGTTTCCCGGATGGCTGGTCGCGCATAGCACGACGCGGATCCGGTCAAGCGGCGAGGCCATGGCACACAGTCAAGTGCGGATCGAATGCGGGTAGAATGCGCGGCTCTGAACTTCGTGGCGCGGCCTTGCGGACGTGTCAGCCGGCGCACTTCATCATGCATCCCATGCTTTCTACTGCGGTCAAAGCCGCGCGGCGCGCTGGCAGCATCATCAACCGCGGCGCCCGCGATCTTGATCGCCTCACCATCACGACCAAGGGACCGAAAGATTTCGTCAGCGAAGTCGATCGCGCCGCCGAGGCTGCGATCGTCGAAACCCTGCTCGCCACCTATCCGGACCACGCGA
>VBDA01000449.1:3848-4257 GCA_005883655.1 Betaproteobacteria bacterium
AGATGCCAACGCCGACGCCGAATATCTGTGGATCATCGATCCGCTCGATGGCACGACCAACTTTCTGCACGGCTTTCCGCAGTACTGCGTTTCGATTGCCGTGCGGCACAAGGGACAGGTGACGCAAGGCGTCGTTTACGACCCGGTGCGCAATGACCTCTTCACCGCGACACGGGGCCGCGGCGCTTTCTTGAACGATCATCGGATGCGCGTCTCGCGCCGCCAGCACTTGAAGGATTGCCTGATTGGCACCGGGTTTCCCTATCGCGACGGCAGCGACCTCGAAGCTTACGTCGCGATGATGCGCGCGATGATGTCCGCGACGACCGGGATTCGGCGTCCCGGTGCAGCTGCGCTCGACCTAGCTTATGTCGCGGCCGGCTATTACGATGGCTTTTGGGAGATCGGC
>VBDA01000450.1 GCA_005883655.1 Betaproteobacteria bacterium
GAGGGCGAGTGGCTGGTAGCGGATGCCAAGTGAGCGGGTGTTACCTGAGGCAAATGAAATGAGCGACCGATGAACGCATTAGAGAAGGGAACCATGAACGGGAATGACGTCGCCGATTATCTCCAGCAGCATCCCGAGTTCTTCGCGGAGTACGCCGACCTCCTGGCCGAAATTTATGTTCCGCACCCGCACGGCGGCCACGCGATCCCGATCGCGGAGCGTCAGATCGCTAGCTTGCGGGAGAAGAACGGCCAGCTCGAATCCAAACTGCGGGAATTGATACAGTTCGGCGGTGAGAACGATAGCATCAGCGAAAAGCTGCACCGCTCGACGCTGGCGCTCTTTTCCGCCTCGGACCTCGAAACGACCTTGGGCATCCTCTATCAAAGCCTCAAGGATGATTTCCAAATGCCGCATGTCGCTCTGCGCTTGTGGGGCAAGGTCCCGGAGCAGTCTTACCTGCCGGAGCTCGCGGCAACCAGCCAGGAGCTGCGCGATTATGCGGCCGCGCTCGACGGACCGTTTTGCGGAGCACAGGCGCCTTTCGAATCGCAGGATTGGTTTGACGGCGCGCCATCCTTGACGTCCTTTGCATTCCTGCCGCTGCGCACGCATCGAACGTTTGGATTGCTCGCCCTCGGCGCGGATGATCCGGCACGGTTCTATGCCGGGATGGGAACGATGTACCTGACGCGGCTATCCGAAGTCGCAAGCGTTGCCACCGCCCGTTTTCTGCCGCAGGCCTAGCGTCGATGCGTCCTTCCTCAGGGCGCAGATGAACGCTCCGGCGCGCGTGGACGCGACGCTGCTCGACGACTATGAGCGCTATCTCGGGACGAGGCCGGCGCACACGCGCAACGCGTATCTGCGCGACGTCGCGACGCTCAAGACGCTCGCCGGAGAAGCGCCGCTCGCCGGGCTTTCCCCTGCTGATCTGCGGCGCTTTCTCGCCACGCTGCACGGTCGCGGAATTTCGGGGAGGAGCCTTGCTCGAATGCTCTCCGGTTGGAGGGCATTTTTTCGTTTTGCGGTGGATCGCGACCGGTCATTCAAGGACGATCCTTGCGGGGGACTCAAGGCGCCAAAGGCGCAGCGCCGCCTTCCGTCCGCGCTTTCGCCCGACGAGGCGGTGCAACTGGTGGCAATCGAGGGCGACGACGCGCTTGTCCTGCGCGATCGGGCCTTGCTCGAGCTCGCGTATTCGTCGGGACTGCGTGTCGCCGAGCTTTCGGGAATGAATCTTTCGATGCTCGATTTGGTTTCCGGAGAGGTGCGCGTCTGGGGCAAGGGATCGAAGGAGCGCATCGTTCCGGTCGGTGCCCCGGCGCGCGCTGCCTTGGAAGCGTGGATCGCAAGGCGCATTTCGCTCCCGGTTCGCGACGCGGAGGCGCTTTTCTTGAGCCGCACTGGCCGGCGTCTCGGGCCGCGCGCGATCCAGCAGCGTCTCGCGGCTTGGGCGGTCAAGCGTGGGTTGAGGCGCCACGTGCATCCGCACATGTTGCGCCACTCATTCGCGTCGCACTTGCTGCAATCCTCGGGAGACTTGCGCGCGGTGCAGGAATTGCTCGGACACGCGAGCATCGCCAGCACGCAGGTGTACGCGCACCTCGACTTCCAACATCTGGCGAAGGTTTACGACGAGGCGCATCCTCGCGCCAAAAAAGGTCCGCTCGGCAAGGCGCCGAAAAGCGCCAAGTAGGCGCTCGGATCAGTCGATAATCCGGACCATCCCCGGCAGCCATGGCAAGTCGGTAACGCCGGGATCGATGCCGGCCTGTTTCATCAGCGTCGTCAACTGCCCGCGGTGATGCGTCCCGTGGTTGAAAAGATGCACCGCGGCGACGGCCGCCGGCAGGCGCCGCAACTTGCCGTCGACCAAGCTCCGGTATTCGATCGTCGATTCGAGCCATTCGGGCGTGACATTGCCAGCCCATTGCAACATCACTGCGTCCGTCTTCTGCCGCTCGCATCGCAAGTCATTGAAGTCCTGGAACATGTCGGTACCAAACGCCGGGTGATTGCAAGCGGGACCGACAAAGCGTCCGAGCCACATCCGGTCTCCCCAGAGCAAATGGTTCAGCGTGCCGTGAATCGATCCGAAAAATGCGCCACGATCGCGAGTGCGCTGCTCTTCCGACAATTGCGCGCACGCCGGATAAAGCCGCTCGTTCATCCAGGCGTTGTACCGGGCCATTAACTGGCAATATTCGCCGGAGATCACTCGACAGGACCGGTAAGCGGCGCGGATGAAAGCTGGAGCACGATCATGGCGTGGGCACGTGTACAGCAATTGTAGCGGTCGCCGCAGCCGACGGGGCTTCGCGTCGGACAATCCACAAAAAAACGGGGCGCTAGGAGGCGCCCCGAAAAGCCACTGAGGAGAAACTCGAGCGTAAGTCGCCTTGCCTACTCCACCCGCTCGCCGTGAAGACTTATGTCAAGACCCTCGCGCTCCTCTTCTTCGGAGACACGCAGACCGACGACCATGTCGATGACCTTGAGGATGATGTAACTGCCGACTCCCGTGTACACCAAGGTCGTGCAAACCGCGCCGAGCTGCACAAGAAAGTCGCCATCCGCGCCGCTGATGTCCTTGACATTGAACACACCGGTCAGCAGAGCACCCACGATACCGCCGATGCAGTGCACGCCGAACGCGTCGAGCGAATCATCGTAGCCGAACGCCTTCTTGACGCTCGTTGCGGCGAAGAAGCACAGCACACCTGCGGCGATGCCGATCACGAATGCGCCAGTGACGCCGACGAAACCTGATAAGAAGCAGAGCACGCCCGCGGCGATGCCGATCACGAATGCGCCAGTAACGCCGACGAAACCCGACGCTGGCGTGATCGCGACCAGGCCGGCAACTGCACCTGAAGCGATCCCCAGCACCGAGGGCTTGCCTTTGACCATCCACTCCGTGAACATCCAGGCCAGTGCGGCAACGGCGGTAGCGAGTTGAGTCACGACCATAGCCATGCCGGCGCGGCCGTCGGCGGCAACCGCGGAACCCGCGTTGAAACCGAACCAACCCACCCACAACAGTGAGGCACCGATCAGAGTCAGCGTGAGGTTGTGCGGCGCCATCGCTTCCCTGCCATAGCCGATCCGCTTGCCGAGCACTAGAGCGCAGACCAGGCCCGCAGTACCGGCGTTGATGTGCACGACCGTGCCGCCGGCGAAATCGAGCACACCTTTTGCCGCCCAATAACCGGACGGCTCCCACATCATGTGCGCGATAGGCGAATAGATAAGCAGCGACCACAATCCCATGAACCACAGCATCGCCGAAAATTTCATCCGGTCGGCGAATGCGCCTGCGATCAGTGCGGGCGTGATGATCGCAAACGTCATCTGGAACGTCATATAGACGGATTCCGGGATCGTGAGCCCGAGGTGCGACACGCTGATCTTCCCCGCGTCCTTCTGGAACAACATGCCGTTGAGGAAGAGTCGATCGAGGCTGCCGATGAACGAGCCCCCGGGCATAAACGCGAGGCTGTAACCCGCGATCACCCAGAGTACCGTGACCAGACAAGTGATCGCGAAGCTCTGCATCAGCGTCGCGAGCACGTTCTTCTTGCGCACCATCCCACCGTAGAACAGCGCGAGCCCGGGAATCGTCATCAGCAACACGAGCGCGGTTGAGGTAAGCATCCATGCCGTGTCGCCGCTGCTGATCTTGTCGACACCAATCACTTGCGGTGTTGTCGGCGCAGGCGGCGCGGCCGCAGCGGCTGCATCCGCCTTGGGTGGCTCCGCCTTCGAATCCGCTGCCGGCGCTGCTGCGGGTGCCGGTGCAGGTGCGGCCGCAGGTGCAGGAGCGGGCGCCGTCGCGGCGGGCGCGGCAGCCTTGTCTTTGTCCTGCGCGACAACGGTGGTGGATACGCCGAGGGCGCCGATCAGGATGCCAAGCGCGGCGATCAACGCGAACAATTGCTTCATGGGATTCCCCTTAGAGCGCATCGGCACCGGTCTCGCCGGTCCGGATGCGCACGACTTGTTCAAGCTCGAAAACGAAGATTTTCCCGTCGCCGATCTTGCCGGTGTTCGCGGCCTTCTCGATCGCCTCGATGACGCGATCGAGCATGTCGGTCTTAATCGCAGCTTCGATTTTCACTTTCGGAAGAAAGTCGACGACGTATTCCGCGCCACGGTATAGCTCGGTGTGGCCCTTCTGACGTCCGAAGCCCTTGACCTCGGTCACGGTGATGCCCTGCACGCCGATGGCGGAAAGGGCCTCCCTGACCTCGTCCAACTTGAACGGCTTGATGACTGCGGTTACCAATTTCATTTTTCGCCCCTCGATGAGTGCGTGATCTCGCCGTCTCTGACGCGGCGATCAGAACGTCTTCTGAATGAATACGGTTCCCGTCGACTTGCCGATATTGCGGCCCGCGATGGTGTAGCCGGAGTCCTTGGCGTTGGTGTCGCTGTAGTACGCGCCAACGTTGTATCCGGCGACGAGCCATGTCACGCCGAGCTTCCAATCGGTGTAGTTCAGGAAGTCGCCGTTGTTAATCCCGTTGGTGCTTCCCTTGTATTCCTGTCGCCCGACGTGAGCGTTGAGCGTCCACACATCGTCGATCGGATAGTTCGCCGACAAATCGAGATACCAGCTGTTCTTGGAGTTCGGTACTGCAAAGGTATCGTCGACGCTATGCGAGTATTTCAGCGAGGCCCATTTCCACGAGCCCGCCACGTAGAGCTCCGTCGTGTTCGGCTTGGTGGCTCCGGAAACATAGCTTCCCGGGTAGTAGTAATAGAGCACGCCAACGTCGATGCCCCAGTCGTCGTTGAACGCGTACTTGTAGCCGCCGTACATGTCCCATTCCAAGCTGCATCCGTGATTGCAGATGCCCGAGTCGTGAAGCCAGCTGACATTCGAGCCCCAGGTGCCGAGATAGAAGCCACTGGCGTGAGCGAAGTCGAACCCACCCTGGAACGCGGGCTTTCGATCGGTCTGCGTCAGGCCGCGGAATATATATTGGCTGTAGATCCCGAAGTTGCCGGTGATCGTATAGGGCTCGGTGGGCTTCGCCGGCTCGGCGGCTGGCGCGGGGGTTTGTGCCTGAGTGATCGAGACGCTAGCGGCGGACAGAAGAACGAAGAGTGCGGTGAGTGCACGGATTTTGAAGCGCATGACAAACTCCCTTGGCTGATTGCGAAGAATCGTGCAAGTCCATGGCAGCACAAGCTGTGCCAAGCTGCAAATTCGTTAACTTTCAATAGATTGGATCACGTGATTGCGCTTTTCTATTGCGCTGCACCGTTGAATCGCACTATAAAGGTGCGCGGGTTGAAGCGCCTGTGCCTAAACGGGGCGAGCAACGGACCCGGCCCGCGCTGCGGCGCAACACGGCGCCGGATTTTGCTAGACTCGGCGCGGGCAACGTCAAGGGACTCCAGTCATGCTCGGTGAAAAGGTTTTTGACGACATTAGTGCGCGCGTGGCGGCGGCGATGGCCGCGAGCCCGGTCCACGATGTGGAGAAAAACGTGCGCACTCTGCTGCGTGGTGCGCTGGACAGGCTCGACCTGGTGAGCCGCGAGGAATTTGATATCCAGGTCGCGCTTCTCGCGCGCACCCGCGAGAAACTCGACGCGCTCGAGGAGCGGCTCGCGTCGCTCGAAGCCGGCGCCAAGACTGCGGCAAGGTGATTGGCGCCGACGCCGGCGATGGAACGTGTTTGATCGGCTTATCGCGATGCGTGTTCCGTCATTGTCATCATCCGCGACAGGCCGACAAGTCCTGCTGATATTGTCATTGCTGACCGCGCCGAAGCTCGTCGGTCGCGCGCTTCAAACGTCTGATACCCGTTGCAGTTCCTCGGCTGAAGGAGATGTATTGAGCTTGGCGATGAGCGCGGCCCGCAGCGCCTGACGAGCCTCGTCGACGGCGCGATGACCGACGTCGCCTTGCTCGTCGCCGGCGAACGCTTGCAAGTCCCTAGGGGGCCATGCGGGATCTCATCCGTCCGGTTGAGATCCCGTGCAACCCTTTCATAGATACTTTTGGATCGGCGATCTCTGGCGCAACGAACATGTCCGTCGCGGTGCTGCATTCTCGCGCCCTCTCCGGGTTCGACGCCCCTCCTGTCGAGGTCGAAGTTCATCTTGCTGGCGGCTTGCCGGCGTTCAATTTGGTGGGATTACCCGAGACCGAAGTCAAGGAAAGTCGCGATCGTGTTCGTGCGGCCCTGCAAAACGCGCGATTCGACTTTCCGGCGCGCAAGATCACCGTTAATCTCGCGCCTGCCGATTTGCCGAAGGAATCCGGTCGCTTCGATTTGCCCATCGCGCTGGGTATCCTTGCCGCCACGGGACAGAT
>VBDA01000451.1 GCA_005883655.1 Betaproteobacteria bacterium
CGACGGCCGGGGCTGGTACCGCCCGGAACTTTTCGCGTCCATGCTGGCCGCAGGCTTAGGCGTCATGGCCTGGACGCTTGCCGATCGCAATCTTACTCACAAGCTCGAGCTGCAGATCGGCGTATTCTGCGTGGGACTGTTTCTCGCCTGCATGTTTTGCCACGGTGAACTGGCGCGGCTCAAGCCGGCGCCGCGTTATCTGACGCGCTTTTACCTGATGGTCTCCGCCGGCGGCGCGGCCGGATCGGCGCTGGTCGGCCTAGTCGCTCCGCTGGTGCTTCCTGCGTACTTCGAGCTTGCGGTCGGCCTTGCCGGCTGCGCGGCCTTGCTCGCATTTCAGGTGCGCCGGCGTCATCCGGTCTTTGTTGCGCTGGCGATCGTGGCGGTGCTTTTCACGGTCGGCGCAGGTGCATGGCAAGTCCACGATTTCTTCGACGGAACGCTGCTCGCCACCCGGAATTTTTACGGAGTGTTGCGCGTGCAGCTTTATGGGGGCGACGGCACGAGGCGGCACCGATCGTTGATGCACGGAACGATACTTCACGGCACCCAGTATCTCCAGGCCGATCTCGCGCGCCGGCCGACGACGTATTACACGCAGACGTCCGGCGTCGGGCGCGCGCTCGAATCCATGCATCCGACCGCCCGGCTGCTCAAGGTCGGCGTGATAGGCCTCGGGGCCGGAACGCTTGCCACCTACGGCAGCAAAGGCGACATCTATCGCTTCTACGACATCAATCCGGCGGTGATCGTCATTGCCAACCGCGACTTCACCTATCTCAGGGACAGCGAGGCGACCATCCAGACGCCGCTAGGCGATGCGAGGCTCAATCTTGAGCGCGAGGCTCCGCAGGGATTCGACCTACTCGCCGTCGATGCCTTTTCGAGCGATTCGATACCCGTTCATCTCCTGACCAATGAAGCGCTGGCTGTGTACGTCAAACACGTGAAGCCGGGCGGTATTATTGCCTTTCACCTGACCAATCGTTTTCTCGACCTGATTCCGGTGGTCAAGCAACTCGCCAATGCGCAGCATTTGTTCTCCGTTCTGGTTGCCGACGAGGGGGACGAGGGCGTCGCTAGCCGCAGCGACTGGGTGCTCCTGTCGGACCGCGAGGGTTCACTCCAGGTGCCGCAAATCGCCCAGGCCGCGTCGGTAGTCCCGACGCGCGAAAACCTGCGTCTCTGGACGGATGACTTCAACAATATCATCCAGATCATCAAATAGAGCCCGATTCAGCCGGCCGCCGATCCGCTGCACGAGCAACTGGTGAAAACGCCTGACATCCAGCCCCTGCGCGCATCGCTTGCCAGTCGCACCGTCGAGATCGCCGATCAGACTCGTCTGCCCGGCGAATGGAAAATCGTCTCCCTCGCGAGTGTGGGCGAAGCCGCGCACGCCATTCGCACCATGCAGGTCCGTGGCGCGCCATTGATCGGCGCGACCGCTGCCTATGGATTAGCGCTCGCGCTGCACGTGGATCCTTCCGATTCAGGTCTACGTCGCGCCTACGCTCTATTGCTCGCCACCCGGCCTACCGCGGTCAACCTTCGCTGGGCACTCGACCGTGTGGTGAAAGCGGTAAGCTCGCTTGCCGCTGCCTCGCGCGCGGACGCGGCGTGGAGAGAAGCCGACGCGATTGCTGAGGAGGATGTGAAGACAAACCTCGCGATCGGCCACCATGGCGTCGCACTAATCGAGCGACTCGCGGCCGACGGGCACAATCCGGTGCAGATCCTGACGCATTGCAATGCGGGGGCGCTGGCAACGCTGGGGTGGGGCACGGCGACAGCGCCGATCTATGTCGCGCACGACTCGAACGTCGCCGTTCATGTCTGGGTCAGCGAGACACGTCCACGGATGCAAGGCGCGAGGCTGACCGCATGGGAGCTGCGCGCAAGCAAGGTCCCGCATACCTTGATCGTCGACGCCGCCGGCGCGCTGCTGATGCAACAAGGTCGCGTCGACCTGATCCTGGTGGGCGCCGATCGCGTCGCGGCCAATGGCGATGTGTGCAACAAGATCGGCACCTACGAAAAGGCGTTGGCGGCGCAGGATAACGGAGTGCCGATGTATGTCGCGGTTCCGTCGAGCACCATCGACTGGACGCTGGCCGACGGCAGCCGAATGCCGATCGAGGAGCGTGACTCGGGAGAAATTCTTCACGATGTTGGCGGAGAGGTGATCGCACCGGCCGGAACTCCAGTCCTGAACCCGGCCTTCGACGTTACCCCGGCGCGGCTTCTCACGGGACTCATCACCGAGCGGGGCATCTGCCGCCCGTCGGCCGAGAATCTCGCCGAGATGTTCCCGGAGCAACAGGCGTGAACGAGCTCGCCTTGCGCGCCGCCATCATTGCGACCGCGATTCAAATGAACGAGCGCCGGATTAACAGCGGCAAGTCCGGCAACGTCAGTGCGCGGACTGAAACAGGTTTCCTGATCACGCCGACCGGCTTACCGTACGAATCGATGCGGCCCGAGGACATTGTCCGCGTCACGCTCGGCGGGGTGGCAACCGGGCCGCGATTGCCGTCATCTGAGTGGCGCTTTCATCGTGACATCTACGTCGAGCGGCCCGACGCTGGCGCAATCGTTCATGCCCATTCGCCGTTTGCCACGACGCTCGCTTGTCTCGGCCGCGGGATTCCTGCATTTCACTACATGGTCGCCGTAGCGGGCGGCAAGGACATTCGATGCGCGCCGTATGCGACCTTTGGAACCCAGGAGCTGTCCGATGGCGCGCTTGTCGCACTATCCCGCCGGCACGCCTGCCTTTTGGCCAACCACGGCATGATCGCGGTGGAGGCCTCGCTCGAAGCTGCGCTCGCGCTCGCGATCGAAGTTGAGGCCTTGGCAGAACAATACTGGAGGGCGCTGCAAATCGGTGCGCCAAACCTGCTATCGGACGCGGAAATGGATATCGTGCTGGACAAATTCAGGAATTACGGCCAGCAGGCACGCTAAACCCGTTCGTCGCGCAGATGAGCCAGTCGGTCGCCGAAACGCGGGCAGTTTGATGACCCGAAAATTGACGGGGACCGGATGCGATTCCGAGCTTGGATTCCTCGGGCGCCTCCGCAAGTCATTCATTCCTGTACCATTTTTAGAAACTTCGCTTCGTTACGCGGGCCTCTGTGCTGTCTTCTACAACAAGATCGCGGTTCTGTTTTGCGCGACGACAGGGAGCCGCTGACACCCCCTTTGGCGAAGCGGCGCGCGGCCGGCTACTCCGCCTAACTGCCCCTTGTGTCGACTAAATTTACGCTTCAGCTGCGTCCTTTTGGGGCGAATGGCTTGTTTGGAGGGGGCATGTCCGCCTGTCTCCTACAACAACATGTAAGATATTCGCAAATACAATGTTTTTGGCACTTCTTGGTACTAACAACATGTCGCTTAATTCTATAGAGGCTACAGCTTGTCGACGGAATTTACACTTTGGGGTCGTAATGTCGACCAAGGACGAGATATATCATCTAACCACATGATACATAAACCGTTTTTTACTTGGCACGCCGTGTGCTCAACAAGGGTACCCCTCCAAAGGGAATCAATCATGAGACCCAAGTCGATTCTTGCTGCCGCTACTGCCATCTTTGCCTTGACCCTCGCGCCGTTATCGCATGCGGGGTTCATCAGCGGAGACGTCACGCTCAACGGGACATTTTCCAAACTTCCCGACGTCGGTTCATCATCGATCGTCTCATCGCTCACTCCGCGACCATCGATTTAAGCACCGTGACTGGTCGGTTCGCCTCGCTCGGCCCCGATGATGTGGCTCTGGCGAACAACATCAATCTCGATCCCTTACAGCCGATCCATTTCACTTATAGCGTCGGGAACTTCACATTCCTAGCGACTGGTGTGTCGAACATGGTCGGTTCGACGCCTTCTTGTACCGGCAATGCCTGTACGGACGCGTTGAGGTTCGACATCTCGGGAGTCGTTTCGGGACCGGGCTTCTCGACGACCGCATTCACTGGAACGTGGTCCGGCGTTGGTAGCTGCACTGCGCACGACAACAGATGCATCAGCAACGTTACCGGCAATTGGAGTGTTTACCTCGATCCTCCAGTAGCCGCCGCAACAGTACCCGAGCCTGGAAGCGTCGCCCTTCTCGGCCTTGCGCTTGGCGTCTTGGGGTTCGTGCTTCGTCGCCGTAAAGACTGACGTCCACCGCGGCTTCTCATTGAACGATGGGCCGACCGGACACCGGTCGGCCCATCGTCTTATCAGCGCAAGATCCGCTTGCTTTCCCGGCGGCCTCGGTCCGCCACGGGCGGTGCGACGCACTGACACTGCCACATAAGGCAGGGGTGCTCCATTGTCGTATAACGGCGCTGCTATACTTCGCGCAGTAACGCTCCAGCGCTCAAGAGAGCAACCCCTGATCGCGTTTTTCCTCGGTAGCTTGAAACCGACGGAGCCTTGCGCACGACGCCTTCGCAACTCGCTACGCGAGCCTCCTCAGACCAAAGTTGGACGACCGCTTGGCTTTGAGTAGACGGCTTTCACGTCGCTAAGCGGTCGATTCTGTACGCAACAAACCGGTGTCCGTTGGCTTCCTTTTGTAGCCCGTTTGTCGAGCAGCGCCCACTTCTTGCTTTCATTGATCATGGCGCCACCAAATGCGTTGGCGCCCGGGTAATGTGCTTCGAGCATAGCCCGCTCGCGTCATATGGCGACACTTTGCGTCGCTGGTAGATGTCCATTAATTATGAAGGCTTGATGCCATGCTTGTTCATAACAACAGTCTCCTTCTTCGCTTCTTTGGCGCTATGTTGGTCCTCGCTCTAGCGAGCTTTCCGGCAGCCGCCCACCAAGCCGAAACCACGCAACCGACCACCATCAACCCGGCTCTCGTAACGGCCACCGGCACAGTGGCGGAGCTGACGGTAAGGAACACGCTGACGGGTGTCACGTTGCGATATTTCGGACTGAAGGTCGACCAAGGCGGGTCCTACGCGCTGACCGGCACAGGTCTCGATACGCTGAGCGACGGGTCGCGCGTCAACGTCACCGGAACCCTCGCCGGGAACATGTTCAAGGTCAGCCTTTTTAGCAGTGTCGCTCCGGCTGATAGCGCCGCCCGCGCCGCGCTCCAAGCCAAGACGAAGAAAACCGTCTCCGGCACGCTCGCTGTCTACCATAAGGACTTTTTCCAGCAGGGTCGCGGTGAGTATGGCCTTGCGGTTCGCGATGCGTCGAACAAACACACGCAGTTGAATGTAGCCGCGATTCCGGACTCGCTCGAGATCGGCATGCTTATTACCGCCGATGGAACGCTTGCCGCCGACGGATCGTCCCTCGCCCTACCGGCGGCAATGGCGAACGACGTTGCCGCGGCGCCAGTCACTAACACTGTTCTTGTCATACCGATCAGGTTCAGCGATACACCCGCAGGCGAGCCATTCAACGCGGCCGATATCAATACCGAATTTCAAACCCACGTTGGACCTTATTACCAGGAAGTTTCCTACGGCCAGCAGCTACTCAACGTCACGGTGGCGTGCAGCACAACCGTTCTTTCCGGCTGCGCGGGCAGGACGGACGCCAACGGCTGGCTGCAGTCGACGTCGCCGACGCCTGCTGGCTGCGGCTTCGACTCGATGGGAACCCTTGCGGACGCCGTCGCGACTGCTGCTGGGTACGACACATCGGTAACGAATACCAAATTCGTCTATTACGTGTTGCCGAGTATCCCCGCGTGCGGCTGGGCCGGGCTCGCCTACGTCGGCTACGGACATGCCTGGAGCAACGGCTACAACGCGCTGTGGGTGTACGGGCACGAGCTTGGTCACAACTTCGGCCTGTCGCATTCGGGCAGCGTGCGCTGCAGCGGACAGGCGCTGGGCGGGAGTTGCGGAGCGAGCGAGTATGGAGATCCGTTCGACATCATGGGCAACATACGACAGATGCATTTCAACGCGATGCAAAAGTCGCGGTTGAACTGGATCCCTAGCACTTCAGTTAAGACACACGCGTCTGGCACGCAGACCTACCAGCTCTCCCCGATTGAGACCGGAGGCCAGGCGACCTATGCGGTGAAAATCCCGACGTCCAACGTGAATCGCACCTATTGGATCGAATATCGGCAGCCGGTTGGAGTCGACGCCCCGCTGGCTTCCTTGCCCAACCTCGGCGCCCAGATTCGCGTCTCAACTCCGTTCGAGTCGACATCCGGCAATGACGACACCCAAATTATCGACATGACGCCTGCAACGACGTCGGGCGGCCCCAACCCGGGTTTTGACGATGCGGCGCTGCTCGCGGCCGCGCCACCTTACTTCGACAGCGCCACCGGCGTGACCATCACGGTCAATAGCGCGACTCCGGGGCCATCAGGTCTTTTGACGGTCTCGGTCGCCATGGGCGGCAATACAGCGACGACCACGACGGTGTCCAGCTCGTTGAATCCCTCCACGGTAGGAGCCAGCGTCACTTTCACGGCGTCAGTCACCGGTATCGCGCCGACCGGGAGCGTGAATTTCACCGATGGCGGCACGACCATCAGCGGCTGCGGTGCAGTCGCGCTCGCTGGCGCCGGCAACATGCTCACCGCGGCGTGCACCACGGCCGCATTGAGCCCCGGCACGCGCACCATCGTCGCCGCGTACTCCGGCGACGGCGCAAATAATGCGTCGAGCAGCCCGTCGTTATCGCAAGTGGTCAATAAGACCGGAACAACCACAGCTCTATCCAGTTCGGCGAATCCGTCGACAGTGGGCACGGTCGTCATATTTACCGGGTCCGTCACTGGCAATGGACCGACGGGAACCCTGAATTTCACCGATGGCGGCACAACCATCAGCGGCTGCGGCGCGCTCGCGCTCACTGGCGCCGGCAACACCCGCACCGCGGCGTGCAGCACCAACGGCTTGAGCGCGGGGACCCACAGCGTTGTCGCGAGCTACAGCGGCGACGCAGCCAACACCTTTTCAACTAGCGCTGCGCTGTCGCAGCTTGTCAATTCATCGAGCCAAATCAATGTTGCCCTTGCAAGCAATGGCGGCGTGGCGAGCGCATCTAGCACCTTAAGCGCTGCCTTCCCGGTGAACTCCATCAACAACAATGAGCGTGCCGGCATCAACTGGGGCAATGGCGGCGGCTGGGCCGATGCCACCGCCAACAATTTCCCTGATTGGGTCCAGATCACATTCAACGGCAGCAAGATCATCGATCACGTCGTCGTCTATACAGT
>VBDA01000032.1:0-2247 GCA_005883655.1 Betaproteobacteria bacterium
GTGGACCCTATGCGACTAAAGCCATGGATGACCTCTTCCCCGATGTCCTGAATGCCGCCCCTGCGCAGCGGGCAGACCCGGTGCTTGTCGCGGCTGCTGAAGCCGTGGCCGGTGCACCACCCGAGGCCAGGAAAAACGTCGGGGCGCCCATGGATCGCGTCGACGGGCGCCTCAAGGTCACCGGAGGTGCGCGCTACGCTGCTGAATTTTCCGCGCCGCGCCTCGCTCACGGAGTCCTGCTCCAAAGCACCATCGCGTCCGGTCGCATACGCGATCTCGACACTGCCGCGGCGGAGCGTGCGCCGGGCGTGATCGCGGTGATCACCCATCGCAATATTCCCGCGATGCCACGTCCATCCGTGCCACCGGCGGGAGAGAGCCTGCCGCTTCTCAGCCCTGAAATCCACTACAGCGGGCAAAACGTTGCGGTGGTGATTGCGGAAACATTCGAGCAAGCCGAACACGCCACCGCACTGATCAAGATCGACTATGTCGTCCAGAAGCCCGCGGTGATTCTCGACGAGCACCTGGGCGATGCGTTCGTGCCGAATACCGGCAATCGACCGCCGGCGTCGAAGCGGGGCGACTTCGCGGCGGCGGCCGCCTCTGCGCCGGTGAAAGTTGCACAGACCTATCGCACGCCCATCGAGCATCACAACCCTATGGAGCCTCACGGCACCGTCGCGACGTGGAGCGGTGGCAAGCTTACGGTCTACGACGCGACCCAAGGCGTCGGCAACACCGCGCAGAATCTGGCCGAGCAGTTCGGCCTGCTGCCTGAGGACGTGCACGTCATCGATCCTTTCGTCGGCGGAGGATTCGGGTGCAAAGGTCAGTCGTGGCCGCATACGGCGTTGACTGCAATTGCGGCGAGAGTCGCCGGCCGGCCGGTACGGTTGTCGTTGACGCGCAGACAAATGTTCAGCTCGAACGGCCATCGTCCCCAGACGCGGCAGGCGAACGTGCTTGCGGCGGCAAACGACGGCAAGCTGGTCGCGCTGCAACACCAGTCGTATGGCCACACATCGCGCAACGACGAGTTCATGGAACCGACCGGCGCGCCCGCTTCGCTTTTGTATTCGTGCGCCAACGTCGAGGTCGGTCATCGGCTGGTGCGGCTCAACACCGGTTCGCCGACCTATATGCGGGCGCCCGGCGAGTCGAGCGGGTCGTTCGGGCTGGAAACCGCGATGGACGAGCTGGCGGTCGCGACGGCTATCGATCCGATCGAGCTGAGGCTCCGCAACTACGCCGAAATCGACGAGAGCAGCGGCCATCGCTGGTCGAGCAAGTCGCTTCGAGAATGCTATGCGCGCGGCGCTGAATTATTCGGTTGGTCGCGGCGCGATCCGCGTCCGCGCTCGATGCGCGAAGGCCGCTGGGCGATTGGCATGGGCATGGCCACGGCCGCCTATCCGGCCAACTTCCGTCCCGCGAGCGCGAAGGCGCTGATGTACGCGGATGGGCACATTGAGATTCGCTGCGGCACCCAGGACCTCGGCACCGGCACCTACACGATCCTTACCCAGATCGCAGCCGAAGAGCTGAAGGTCGACCCGTCGAAAGTCCGGGTAATGCTCGGAGACAGCCGCCTTCCGAACGCGCCGACCTCGGGCGGGTCGTGCTCCGCGACGAGCGCCGGCTCGGCGGTGCAGGCTGCTGCGCGCGCGTTGCGCATGCGCGTGACGCAATACGCGAGCGGCGATGAGGCGTCGCCGTTGTGGAACGTCAAAGCGAGCGACATCGACGGCCGGGACGGGTGGCTATTCTCCAAGCAGGATCCGTCGAAGGCCGTCGCCTATACCGAGATTCTCGCGCGCTACGGCAAAAGCGTGGTCGAGCAGGAAGCGGGAGCCAAGCCAGGGATCGAGCGCGAGACGCCAGCGGAAGGCGGATCGGAGGGCGCGGAAAAAAAGAGCTCGGATAGCGCTCGTTCCATGCACGGCTTCGGCGCCCAGTTCTGCGAGCTGCGGGTGGATGCTGATTTGGGAACGATTCGCGTTATCCGATGGGTGGGTGCGTTTGCGCTGGGCAAGCAACTCAACGTCAAGACGCTTCGCAGCCAGCTGCAAGGCGGCGTCGTATGGGGTATCGGCATGGCGCTCCAGGAAGAGAGTCTGATCGATTCCCGGCACGGCCGATTCGTTAATACCAACCTTGCCGAATACCATGTTCCGGTGAACGCGGATGTACCTCCGATCGAGATTGCGCTCATCGACGAGCAGGATTCGCTGGTCAGCCCGCTGG
>VBDA01000032.1:2255-17319 GCA_005883655.1 Betaproteobacteria bacterium
GATCGGCAATGCGGTCTACCACGCGACCGGCAAGAGGGTCCGCGAGCTGCCGATCACGCTGGACAAGCTTCTTTGACCACCGCGAGCCTTCAAGTGACTCAGTACACTAGGTGCGCACCTCGAGCATGATCTTGCCGATGTGTGCACTGGACTCCATCAAGCGGTGCGCTTCGGCAGCATCGGCCAGCGGGAAAACCCGGTAGATGACCGGCTTGAGCTTCTTCGCCGCGAACAGCGGCCACACCTTGTCGCGCAGGCTCCGGGCAATCTGCGCCTTGCGTGCGGAAGGGCTCGCGCGCAGCGTCGAGCCGGTGACCGTCAGGCGTCTCATCATGATGTGGCGCCAGTCCACCGTGACCTTGCTTCCTTGCAGAAACGCGATGATGACCATGCGGCCTTCCAGCGCCAGGCACTTCATGTTCTTTTCGATGTAATCGCCGCCGACCATGTCCAGCACCACATTCACGCCTTTCTTGCCGGTAATAGTGGCGACCTCGGCAACGAAATCCTGCTCGCGGTAATTGATGACATGATCAGCGCCGATGTCGCGGCAGAAAGCCGCCTTGTCGGCGCCGCCGACGGTCGTGATCACCGTTGCCTCGAATGCCTTGGCCAACTGGATGGTGGTGAGCCCGATGCCGCTCGACCCGCCGTGGACGAGCACCGTCTCGCCGGCCGATAGATGAACCCGGTCGAAGAGATTGTTCCAGACCGTGAAGTAATTTTCCGGCAGGCTCGCGGCTTCCAGCAACATCAGGCCTTGCGGCAATGGCAGACAATGCTCCGCCGGTGCCGCGCAATATTCGGCGTATCCGCCCCCCGGCGTCAGCGCGCAAACCCTGTCGCCGACAGCCCACTCGGATTTTCCTTCGCCGATCGCGACGACTGTGCCGGCGACTTCGAGACCGATGATGGGTGAGGCATCCGCGGGAGGCGGGTAGTGGCCTGCGCGCTGGATGCAATCGGGACGGTTGACGCCGGCGTAGGCAACCTCGATCAGCACCTCTCCGCTCTTCGGCGCGGGCGTCGTCGTCTGGTCGATCGTCAGGACGTCGGGCGGCCCCGCCTCGCGGGCTACGGCATAACGCATGGTCGCCGGAATTGCGGCAGGCATACGAAGAATTCGAGATGGATCGGGCGAACATTGTAGCGCAGCAGACAGTTGGCTTCAGCGCGCATCGATCTGGGCTACACTGGCAGCCCGGCATCGCTGCCTGAACTTCACCGTGAAAAAGCTCATCGCGCTCCTCGTTGTCGTGCTGCTGATCGCAGGCGCGGGCTGGTTTGTCTTCGCCGCCGACTACAGCGACGGTTATCGCGTCGGACAGGTGATCAAGCTCTCACGCAGCGGCTATGTGTTCAAGACCTGGGAAGGGACGCTCGACTTCGGCTTTTTGCAGCAGGATCCCGCGGCGGGCGTCGCGACCCGGCTCTGGGATTTCAGCGTGCTCGATGATGACGAGCAGGTGCGCAAGGACATCGACAGCGCCATCGCAGGCAACCGAAAGGTCAAGCTCCACTATCGCGAGAAGTATTTTCGCTGGAGCTGGCTGGGCGATACCAAGCATTTCGTCGACAAGGTCGAGCTCGCCGGCTAAAACCGCGGCGCGGACCGGCACGATTGTGCAGGTCCGTTTCTTGCTCAGGCGGCGATATGCGCGCCTTTCCCGCGCGCATTTTTCAAGAGGAGATTGAAGATGGCTGACACCCGGGATGCGGCCGGCGTCAACACACCGAGCAAGTGCGCACATTCGGCGTGCAACTGCGGCGTGACGCCGGGGAAGCGCTTTTGCAGCGACTACTGCGAAAAACAGAGCCGCACCGGCTCCGCATCACACACCGATTGCGACTGCGGCCATCCACCCTGCAAAGCGCGCTGACGCGAAAAAGGCAGGGCTTGAACCGGCATGCGCGCGATTGGAAGCTATTGCCGCAGCTTGTAAGGTTTACTCATTCCCATTCCACTTCCCATTCCATGACGGAGGCGATCATGCCCGACAAAAAGACACTCAAACGCGCTGAACAGGACAAGCGCGAAGGAAAGTCGCCGAGCACCCAGGCCGGCGAATTCGTACGCGAGGAAATGGAGCACATACGCGAGGGCAAGCACGGCGCCCGGTCGGCCAAGCAGGCCATCGCCATCGGCCTGTCGAAGGCTCGCCGCGCCGGCGTCGCACTCAAGGCGCCCCGCGAGGGAACGGTGTCCCCGGAAACCCGCCGCCACGCTCAACACGACAGCGCGGTGGGCGCGAAGGGAGCAAAAGCGCCCTCACCGAAGCGCTCGCGCGCAACCCTCTCCGCGCTCAAACGTGAAGGCCGCAGCGCGGCAAGCACGGCAGCGCTTTCCCGGCAAACCAAAACGGCCGCCAAAAAGCGTACCGCTGCGGATCGGTCGTCGGCGGCGCGCAAGGCAGCGCGTACCCGATCGCGCAGCGGGTAATTCGCTCCGCGCCGTCCCTCGCTCAGGATTCTAGTAGACGACTTGTACGTTCTCGGCTGAAAACCGCTCGCGCAGGCTTTCGAGCAGGCGATCGTCGAGATTGACCCGCCAGTCGCTGCCGAGCTCGATGTCCCCGCTGGACGATCGATTCTGATACTTGACGATGATCGCAGCCGCTCCGCTCGCGCCGCTGCGGAAGGGCGTCAACAGCTCCAGCAAGCGCTCGGCGGAGCTTGACCCGTTGCATGCGATCTTCAGCGACCGGGCCCATTTGCGGCGCGCGCTGGCGAGATCGTGCAGCGATTCGGCGACGATCCGCATCGATTGCATCTGTCCGTCGTCACCGGTGCGCTGCATCACCTTGACTTCGGCAACCAGCAGCGCGTCCTCTCGCAGAATGTGCCGGCAGGCATCGAACGTCTCATTGAAGATGGCGACCTCGCATTGATCCTTGCCGTCATCGAGGATCACGAATGCCATCTTCCCGCGCCGCGACGTCTGCGTGCGCAGCTGCGCGACGACGCCGGCGATGCGTATGCTCGTCGGCGACGGCCGCAACGCGCCCAAGGGCTGCTGAACGAGTTGCGTGAGCTCGACGGCGTAAGCGTGATAAGGATGCCCTGAAAGATAAAAACCCAGGCTCGCCTTTTCCTGGATGAGACGCTCGGTCTCCGTCCATTCGCGCGCGGAGATCAGTGCCGGCCCGGGTGCTCCGCCGTCGCCGCCATGTTCACCGAACAACGACACTTGCGACGCAGCGCGGTCCACTTGCTCGGCGTGATCCAGCGCAGCGCCGACCGAAGCGAGCAGACTTGCCCGCCGCGACTCGACGGTGTCGAATGCGCCGGCACGGATCAATGCTTCGACCGCGCGCCGGTTGACGATGCGCTTGTCGACCCGGCGACAGAAGTCGAACAGATCGATGAACCGACCTTTGTCGCGGGCAGCGACGATCGCTTCGATGGCCGCGCGTCCCGTACCCTTGATGCCACCGAGGCCATAACGAATGCGCCGTTCATCGACCGGCTCGAAGCGGTAGGAGGATGCGTTAACGTCCGGCGGCAGCATCTCCAGGCCGAGCGCCAGCGCGTCGACGTAGAACTGACGAACCTTGTCGGTGTCGTCCATCACCAGCGAGAGGTTCGCCGCCATGAATGCCGAGGGATGATGCGCCTTGAAGTACGCCGTCTGGTACGCGATCAGCGCGTAGGCCGCGGCGTGCGACTTGTTGAAGCCGTAGCCGGCGAATTTCTCCATGTGATCGAACAGCTGCGTCGCCTTGGCCGATGACAGGCCGCGATCGATGGCGCCGGACACGAATCCCTGGCGGTGCTTGGCCATCTCGTCGGGCAGCTTCTTGCCCATCACCCGGCGCAAGAGGTCGGCGGCGCCGAGCGTGTAGCCGCCGATGACCTGCGCGATCTGCATCACCTGTTCCTGGTAGACCATCACCCCGTAGGTCGGTGCAAGGATCGGTTCCAGCCGGGCGTCGTGATATTCGAACCGCTCCGCGCCTTGTTTGCGGCGCACATAATCCGGGATCAGCTCCATCGGCCCTGGCCGGTAGAGCGCGACCAGCGCGATGACATCATCGAAGCGTTTCGGTGGCGCCTGCAACAGGAGCTCGCGCATGCCGCGCGACTCGAACTGGAACACTCCTGTCGTATTTCCATTCTTGAAAATGTCGTAGGTCGCCTTGTCGTCGAGCGGCAGCGTCTCCAGCGCCACGGTCGATGCGGGAGCGAGCTTTCTGATGTAGCGCAGGGTCCAATCGAGAATGGTCAGCGTGGTCAGGCCGAGAAAGTCGAACTTGACGAGGCCCACGAGCTCGACGTCATCCTTGTCGAACTGCGAGACCGGTGCGTCGGACCCGGCCTGCGTGTACAAGGGGCAAAAATCGGTGAGCTTGCCGGGAGCGATCAACACGCCGCCGGCGTGCATGCCGACGTTGCGCGCGATGCCCTCGAGTTGTTCGGCCAGGCTCAAGAGCTCACGCACTTCCTCTTCGGCGGCTTCGCGCTCGTTGATCAAAGGCTCCACTTCGCGCGCATAAACGACGTTCGTCTGCGCTTCGGCGTCTCGCTGGCGGCGCTTGAGCGTGACCATGCGGCCAGGTTGAAACGGAATCAGCTTGGCGATGCCGTCGCAGAATGTATAGGGCAGGTCGAGCACCCTGCCGACGTCGCGGACGACCGCTTTTGCCGCCATGGTGCCGAAGGTCACGATCTGCGACACCGATTCGGCGCCGTACTTCTGCTTGACGTAGTCGATGACGCGATCGCGCCCATCCTGGCAGAAGTCGATGTCGAAGTCCGGCATCGACACCCGCTCCGGATTCAGAAAACGCTCGAACAGCAGCGTGTAGCGCAGCGGATCGAGATCGGTGATGCCAAGGCTGTACGCCACCAGCGAACCGGCGCCGGATCCACGTCCGGGACCCACCGGCACGCCATTGCGCTTGGCCCAGTTGATGAAGTCGGCGACGATCAGGAAATATCCGGCGTATCCCATCTGGATGATGGTCTTTACCTCGAACTCGAGGCGTGCGACATATTCCGGCCGCATGCGCTCGCGCTCGGCGGCGTCCCCAAATGCGACCTTCAGACGCCGCTCCAGGCCCATGGTGGCCTCGCTGTTCAGATGCTGCTCCAGCGAAATACCCTCGGGCGTCGGAAACGCGGGCAGATAATTCTTGCCCAGCGGCAGCGTCAGATTGCAACGCTGGGCGATCGCCACGCTGTTCGCCAGAGCACCCGGCAGATCGGCAAAACGCTGCGCCATTTCATTCTGCGTCGTAAGGTATTGCTCCGGCGTGAAGCGTTTCGGGCGCCTCGGATCGGACAGGACGTAACCCTCGGCGATGCAGACGCGGGCTTCGTGCGCGCGGAACTCGGCGCGGGTTGCGAACTGCACCGGATGCGTCGCGACGACAGGGAGCGAGCACTCCGCGGCGAGCCGCACGGTGGCAGCGGTCAGGGCATTGTCGTCGCTGCGGCCGGCGCGCTGCACCTCGAGATAAAAGCGATCCGGAAAAAGTCTCGCCCACGCGTCAGCTGCAGCGTGCGCTGCAACCGGATTGCCCTGCGCGAGCGCATGGCCCACGTCGCCGCCGGCGAACCCGGACAGCGCGATCAAGCCGTCGGTCCCTTCGGCGAACCAGGCGCGTTTCATTTCCGCGCGCCCGCGATGCTGGTTGGTGCGATAGGCGCGGGTCAGCCAATCGGCAAGCCTGAGATAGCCCGCGCGCGATTGGCAAAGCAAAAGCAGTCGATGCGGTGCGTCGCGCTCGCTATCGTGAGTCACCCAAACGTCGCAGCCGACGATCGGCTTGATGCCCCTGGTGCGGGCGGCCTTGTAGAACTTGACCATGCCGAACACGTTGCCGAGATCGGTGAGTGCCAGCGCGGGCATGCGATCGGCCGCCGCGGCTGCAACCGCCTCGTCGAGGCGCACCATCCCGTCGACGATCGAATACTCGCTGTGCAGGCGCAGATGGACGAAGCTGACGTGCTCAAGCGCGCTCATGATGTACAATTTTACTCGCTTTGACTTTACGCTTTGGACTCCTTGCCGAAAATCACCAATCGTTGCCGGAGCCTCACGCTTGCGCTCGCTGCAATCATCGTCGCGGCTTGCGCGACCGTGCCGCCGGCCAACATTCCGCCGGGCGGAATACCCGGCGCGCCGGAGCAGCCGTCCAGACCTCCGGCGCCTCCAACGACCAGCGCCAACCCGCCGGCCAAAATCAATCTGCAGGGCTTCCCTCTGCCGTACCGGCAGGGTTACGCCGACGGCTGCGCCAGCACCAGCGCCCTGGAACAGAAAGATGCGGCACGGTTCAAGAGCGATGGCCAATATCGCACCGGTTGGTTCGACGGAAACGCGTTGTGCAAGAAGCCTTGAGAATGTGTGTTAGGTCCACGTAGTTTGACGCCGTCCGCTTCGCAGTCGATCCCGATTCGAGGCCTCTCCTATCACGTCCTGACGTGGGGAAAACCGAGCGCGCCGAAGCTCATCATGCTGCACGGCTGGATGGATGTTGGCGCATCGTTTCAGTTTCTGGTCGACGCGCTGGTGAACGAATGGTTCGTCATCGCACCCGACTGGCGGGGGTTCGGCCGCAGCGAATGGTGTCCTGACGGCTACTGGTTCTTCGATTATCTCGCCGACCTTGAAGCGCTTCTCGATCATTATTCGCCCGGCGAGCCGGCGCGTGTTGTCGGCCACAGTCTCGGCGGCAACGTTGCCTGCCTGTTCGCGGGCATCCGGCCGGCGCGGATATCGCACGCAATTTCGCTCGATGGCTTCGGGATTCCCGCCGAACGCCCCGAGGTCGCGCCGGACAAGATCGCGAAATGGCTCGATGCGCTCTCCGATCCACCGTCGTTTGCACCGTATCCCAACATTGCCGCGGTCGCCGACCGCTTGCAGAAAAACAATCCACGTCTGCCGCGCGACAAGGCCGACTTTCTCGCCACCCATTGGGCCGAGGTGCTACCCGACGGCAGCGCACGGCTCACGTCCGACCCGCGTCACAAGTTGCCATTCCCGCATGTCTATCGGATGGAGGAAGTGCTCGCGATCTGGAGGCGCGCCACCTCGCCCGTGCTCTGGATCGGCGCCCAGGATTCGTTCGTGCTCAAGTGGCTCGCTGGTGTCCGGGACGAAAGCAAATCCGACGTCGAAGCGGAATTGAAACGGCGCATGGCGGCGTTCTCCAATTGCAGGTTGCTCACCATCGCCGACGCCGGACACATGCTGCATCACGATCAGCCGGTGGCCGTCGCTTCGGCAATCGAAGCCTTTCTCGGCGTATAACCCGTGGCTTCTGAAGAACTCTCCAAACTCAGCATCGACAGGAGCATCGCGCCGGTTCGCAGCCGGCGCCGTCGCAAATGGTTGTGGCTCGGC
Source organism: Betaproteobacteria bacterium (assembly GCA_005883655.1). Classification (GTDB taxonomy): domain Bacteria; phylum Pseudomonadota; class Gammaproteobacteria; order Burkholderiales; family Casimicrobiaceae; genus PALSA-1003. Next base: position 9,607 of record VBDA01000032.1, read on the forward strand.
GGGATCCTGCTCGTTGCAATCGCCGGTGGGGGTTGGTTTGCGTTTCAGCCGCGCACGATCACAGTGCAGACCACTCCCATCGTCACCACCTATCCGTCGCAGCAGTTCGTCGTCATCAATTCCACCGGCTACGTCGTGGCGCAGCGCAAGGCGGCGATCTCATCCAAGGCGTCAGGACGCCTGGAATGGCTGGGCGTCGCGGAAGGCTCGCGAGTCAAGGCGGGTGAGGTCATCGCTCGCCTGGATAAGAGCGACGTTCAGGCCCAGGTCGAGGGCGCGCGTGCCAATGTCCAGGTCGCACGAGCCACGCTGGAACAAGCGCAAGCGGAGGAACGCGATGCGGCGTCCTCGCTCAAGCGCACGCGCGATCTCATCGCGCAAAAGTTCGTCTCCGAGTCGGCGCTCGATACGGCCAAGGCGCGCGCCGATCGCGCTCTCGCCGGCGTCGCGAGCGCCAGGGCGGCGGTCGGCTCGGCCGAGGCCAATGCGCGCAATTCGCAGGTCGCCGTCGACTACACAGTCATTCGCGCTCCCTTCGACGGCATCATCCTGTCCAAGAATGCCAACGTGGGCGACATGGTGACGCCATTCTCGTCGGCCGCCGACTCGAAAGGTGCGGTGGTCAGCATGGCCGACATGAGCACGCTCGAAGTCGAAGCCGACGTTTCCGAATCCAGCCTATCGAAAGTCAGCGTCGGCCAGCCGTGCGAGATCATGCTCGATGCCCTGCCCGATGTGCGCTTTCGCGGCACCGTATCGCGCATCGTCCCGACCGTCGACCGGGCGAAGGCAACGGTGATGATCAAGGTACGCTTCGATGCCATCGATTCGCGCGTGCTGCCGGAAATGAGCGCCAAAGTCTCGTTCCTGTCGCAGCCGGTGACTGCCGAGCAGCAGAAGGCGCTGACTGCCGTGCATCCAGACGCGCTCGCGCCGCGCGGCGGCAAGACGGTAGTGTTCATCGTGCGCGACGGAAAGGCCGCCGAGGTGACTGTCACGCCGGGACGAAAGTTGGGCGAGCTGACTTCGATCGCCGGTGAGGTCAAGACCGGCGAGAAAGCGGTGTTGAAGCCTTCGCCCGAGTTGAGCGCCGGCGCGCAAGTCAAGGCCGCCGCCAAGTGACGCATGCGTGCAAGAGCAAGACGCTTCAGCGTCGCAGCGATTGGCAACGGATGCGTCATCCCCGCGAAAGCGGGGATCCGGTGTCGTTGGAATCGTTGCGATCATGCGACGAACGCCAGTGGGTTCCCGCTTCCGCGGGAACGACGAACTGTGTAATGGCACCATGCGCGCCGAGGATTTTACGATCACCACGCCATCGCACTCAGTCGTAAACGCGCCGGCGGCACCGACACTGGTCGAGATCCGCAAGCTATCGAAGTACTACCAGCGTGGCGAGCAGATCATTCCGGTGCTGGTCGACATCAATCTGGACATCGGGGTCGGCGACTATGTCGCTCTGATGGGGCCTTCCGGCTCGGGCAAGACGACACTCTTGAATCTGATTGCCGGGATCGACAAGCCGTCGAGTGGAACGATCAAGGTCGGCGGCGTCGACATCGCGCGCTTGTCCGAGAGCGATCTCGCGGCGTGGCGCGCGTCGCATGTCGGATTCATCTTCCAGTTCTACAATCTCATGCCGGTGCTCACGGCGTTCGAAAACATCGAGCTGCCTCTCTTGCTTTCGAATCTTTCGCGGCGCGAGCGGCGCGAGCGCGTCGGCATCGCCTTGTCGCTCGTCGGCCTGGCGGATCGCGCCGACCATCGCCCCAACGAGCTCTCCGGCGGGCAGCAGCAGCGTGTTGCGATTGCGCGCGCGCTGATTACCGACCCGACGCTGATCGTCGCCGACGAGCCGACGGGCGACCTCGACCGGACGACCGGCGAGGAAATACTATCGTTGATCGATCAGCTCAATCGCGAGCTTGGCAAGACCATCCTGATCGTGACCCACGATCCCAAATCGGCGGAAAAGGCTCGGCGCCTGATCCATCTCGAGAAGGGCGTGCTGGCGGCTTAGCAGCTTGCTAGCGGCGCAGCGTCAGGTCGCGCAGCAAATCGTCGTCGAGCGCATTGTCCATAGCGGTTTGCGTGGGCTCGGGCGGCCTGATGCGCATGTCGCGCTCGGCGGCCTCGATCGCCTCGAGAATCGAATCGGTGCCGATATCGGTGGCGCTTTCGGTGGCGAGCGTCGCCCATGCCTTCCTGATCGCGTCCTCGTCGATCCCATCCGCCTCGACCTCAGGCATCTCGAGAAGCGCGTCCAGATTCGCCTCGTGGATCGGGACTTCAATTGCGCGCTGATGAGTAACCTGGCGTTGAGCTGTCGGTGTCTCGTCGCTCATGGCGCCGAACCCGGTGAAAGTGTTCGCGGCGGCGCTGGTCAGCATCGGTGACTTCGAGAAGTCGTTTACCCTCGACGCGCTCCACGCGGGGGCGACGATACTGTGACGTTTGACGAACGCGGTCATCGCGATGGCGCTGATGCTGAGCAACACCGCTCCATATGGCCAGCTCTGAGTCCACAGTGTCTCCTCCTGCGCTTTGTCACGCGTGCGTAGCGTCGCGGTCGGAGCCGAGGCGGCGGTAGTATTCGAGTGTGCGGTCGAGATAGGAGAGAGCGAGGCGGCTGCGGCCTCGCCAATGAAACCGCTGCTCGGCCGAATCGTCGTCAGGGCCACCGGCTCGCGTGGCGTTGCCGGCAGCTCGACCATCGGCGTGGCAAGAGCGATCTTCTGCGTTTGCGCGACCGCAATGGGCGCAGGCGGGTCGATGGGCTTGAAAGTCGTCGGCGCAGGCGCGGAAACCGGATACAGCGAGGGATTGGATGAAGTCATCGCGACCCGTTGACCGCCACGCGGGGCTGCGGCGGGGAGGCGAGCGCCGGCGTAATTCTTGAATTCGTCGAGATCCGCGGAGGCAAGCATGGTGCTCGATTCGGTTCCCTGTGGATCGATCAGCAAGACGTAATCGCGGCGCATGGTATCGCTGCATCCAGCCTGCAAGGAGAGTCGCAGCGCCGGCTCGTTCACCGGACGCGGTGTGGTCACGATCAATCGGGTATGGGCCGCGTTCCGTTCAACACTGACCCTGCCGGTCATGAGTTGTGGTGTACGGTCGCTCGGATCACGGACCAGCTTCAGACAGGAGACATTGATGGTCTCGCCGTCGCTCAGGGCGACAGGAATGATGACCCGCAGCGGCTGGCCAAGCGACGATTGGAGCGCGATGTTGCCGAGCGCCAATGCCGAGACAAGCCCGGGTTGGATAACAACGCCCGCCAGCGCGGCACAGGCGAAACGAGCTATTCGGTACGTCGAAGCGAAGTGTCGCATAGCGATCCCTCGGTCGGTGGGTCAGTAAATGCCGTCCTCGGGCACCCGTGTCTCATCCGACCAGGGCCTCGAGCGGCTCAAGTCCCAATCGAGCAAGTTCCATGCCGCGCGTCCGGAGGCTTCGCGCGCGGGGACACCGGTTGCGGTAAGCTCTGTGCTTCCGCCTGCCGCAGCGTTCACCGCTTTTTTCGTGTATCTGCTCCGTCTGATCCTCAAGAATTCGCTGCGGCACAAGCTGCGCACGATTTTGACCGTCGCCGGCATTGTCGTCGCCATCACCGCGTTCGGCCTGTTGCATACCATCGTCGACGCGTGGTACGCCGGCGCCAATGCAAGCTCGAGTGCCCGGCTGGTGACGCGCAATTCGATCTCGCTGACCTTTTCGCTGCCGCTCAACTACGCGCAGCGCATAAGGCAGGTCGATGGCGTAACCGGCGTGTCGTGGGCAAACTGGTTCGGCGGCGTCTACATCACCGAGCGCAATTTCTTTCCCCAGTTCGCCATCGACGCGCCCACTTATCTCGCTGCCTACCCGGAGTTCCTGCTTTCGCCAGAAGAGAAGAAGGATTTTTTTGTCGATCGTCAGGGTTGCATCGTCGGACGCAAGCTCGCGGACAAGTACGGCTGGAAGGTCGGCGACCAGATTCCGCTGCGCGGCACCATCTTCCCCGGGACGTGGACGTTCAATCTGCGCGGCATTTACGACGGGGCGGACAAGGGTACCGATCAGTCGACCATGTTCTTTCATTGGTCACTGCTCAACGAGACGATCAAGAAACGCTTCTCTCGCAGGGGCGATCAGACCGGCGTATTCATCGTGCAGCTCAAGGATCCCGACCAGGCGGCGCCCGTTTCGGCCGCGATCGATTCGGTGTTCAAGAACTCGCTGGCCGAGACGCTAACCGAGACCGAAAAGGCATTTCAGCTCGGATTCGTGGCCATGACCGAGGCGATACTGCTCGCGATCCAGGCGGTGTCGTTCGTGGTCATTATCATCATCATGGCGGTGATGGCCAACACCATGGCGATGACCGCACGCGAGCGCGGGTCCGAGTACGCGACCATGAAGGCGCTGGGTTTCGGCGGCGGCTACGTCGCGCTGCTGATTCTCGGCGAATCGCTGGCCATCGCGCTCGCGGGAGGCGTGATCGGCGTGCTGCTCACGTTCCCGCTGGCGCACGGCTTCGCCGATGCGATGGGTTCGCTGTTCCCGATCTTCCTGATCAGCGACGAAACGCCGGCGATGCAGCTCGGCGCCGCGCTCGTCGTCGGTCTCGCCGCCGCGGCGCTGCCGGCGTGGCGTGCGGCGAATATTCGCATTGTCGATGGGCTACGCGCGGTCGGTTAGGACCTCCTGGACCCGAGGACTCTAAGGATGCGAGTTCCCTTTCTCTATATCGTGCGCAATCTCGTCGCCCGCCGGCTGACCACCATTCTGACCGCGGGCGGCATGGCGCTGGTGGTGTACGTGTTCGCGACGGTGCTGATGCTCGCCGCCGGCCTCGAAGCGACGCTGGTGGCCACGGGCCAGGACGACAACGTGATCGTCATCCGCCGCGGATCGCAAACCGAAGTGCAAAGCGGCGTCGATCGCAGACAGGCTGCAATCGTCGAAAGCCTGCGCGACGTCGCCATCGGACAGGACGGCATGCCGCTCGTGTCCAAGGAACCGGTGGTGCTGATCAACCTGCCGAAGCGCGAAACGGCCAAGCCGTCGAACGTCGTCATTCGTGGTGTGACGCCGACCGGCCTCGTTCTTCGGCCGCAGATGAACATGATCGAAGGCCGGATGTTTCGCGGTGGCACCTCGGAGATCATCGCCGGGCGCTCCATAGCGAGTGGTTTCCAGGGCGCGGGTCTGGGCGAGACGCTCCACTTTGCGCAACGGGACTGGCTGGTCGTGGGCGTATTCGACGCCGGCCGGACCGGCTTCGACTCGGAAATCTGGGGCGACCATTCCGGCGCACCGGATTTTCGGCGGTCATCTTCAAGCTCGCTGACAGCGACCGCTTCGATGAGGTCAAAAACATCATCGAGTCCGATCCCCGGTTGACACTCGACGTCAAGCGCGAGACGCGCTTCTACGCCGATCAGTCGGAGGCGTTGTCGAAGTTCATCAGCTATCTGGGCACCAGCATCTCGGTCATCTTTTCCATCGGCGCCATCATCGGCGCGATGATCACCATGTACGCGAGTGTGGCGAGCCGCACCAGCGAGATCGGCACGCTGCGCGCGCTGGGCTTTTCGCGCGCGGCGATCCTGGTCGCGTTTCTGGGCGAATCGTTGCTGCTGGGACTCATCGGCGGCGTTATCGGCGTGGTGTGCGCGTCGTTCATGCAGGCGCTGTCGATCTCGACCATGAACTTCCAGACCTTCGCCGAGCTTGCGTTCCGCTTCGTACTGACGCCGGGCATCGTCCTTGCCGCATTGGTGTTCGCGCTCGGCATGGGGTTCGTCGGCGGATTTCTGCCGGCTGCGCGCGCCGCGCGGCTCAAGATCGTCGATGCGCTGCGTGCTGCGTGAGCACGCGCGTTTCCCGCGTTTCCATGGAACAGCTCCGCAATTACGCGGTTGCGCGCTCGCTTTTTCCTGTCCGCGATCTCGAGGCCGCAGTGCGGACGCTCGGCTTCGTGCAGGTCGACCCGATCCGCGCGCCGGCCCGCGCGCAGGATCTGATTCTGAGGCATCGGGTTAGCGGCTATCGCGCCGGCGATCTCGAGAAACACTATCCATCGCTGCCGCTGGCCGAGGAGCACCTTCATGTCTACGGTGTGCTGCCACGAGATTCGCTTCGCTTGCTGCACCCGCGGCCGGTGCGCGACCCGTGGCACGTCGAGCGCCAGCATCCTCGGCTGGCGAAGCGCATTCTCGCTCACGTCGGCAAGCACGGTCCGACTCATCCGCGCGAGCTGCAAAAGGCGCTCGGGATGGCGCGCGTCATCAACGGCTGGGGCGGTGAATCGATCGCCACTACGCGCATGCTCGAAGTTCTGCACTATCGCGGCCAATTGCGCATCGCGCGTCGCGACAAGGGCGTCAAAGTCTACGAGCTCGCGCATGCGCTGCCCAAACCGCTTGCGGCAGCGGAGCGCACCGCCAAGTTGCTCGACCTCGTGTTGCACCTCTACGCGCCGCTGCCCGAGCGCAGCTTGCGCGAGCTTGCCGCGATCGTGACGAGGACATCTCTGCCAGGCGCCAACGCCGCAAAGGCGGTCGAAGGGCTGATCGAAGGCGGCCGCATCCGCCACGCGATCGTCGGCGGAGTGACCTACGTTTGGCCAGCCAGCGAGGAGGTACAGGTCGAACCGCACGACAATGTTCGCCTGCTCGCGCCGTTCGACCCGATCGTCTGGGATCGGCGCCGCTTCGAGCTTTTCTGGGGCTGGGCATATCGTTTCGAGGCGTACACGCCGCCCGCGAAGCGGCGGCTTGGCTATTACGCGCTGCCGCTCTTATGGCGCCACACGGTCGTCGGCTGGGTCAACGCCGCGCTGGTCGGCGATGCGCTCGAGATCGAAACCGGCTTTGTCGGCAAGCGCCCACGCGACGCTGCATTCCGCCGCGAGCTGGACGCAGAGATCGGGCGGATGAGCGCGTTTCTCGGCGCCCGGGTCGGCAAAGTCATCGCGCGCTAAGCGCTCACGGATCACAAGCTAACGAGCATTACGAAGGCGTGCGCCCGGGTCCTGTCGTCGTCATTCCCGCTCATTTTGGTAACTAAGCGGAATCCAGTGTCTTTGACCCTTTGCGAAAGCTGCAGCCGATTTCGGTAATCCTCAGCAATTACACTTGACCACAAATGCGAATGGGAACCACCACACTCTTCATCATCTGTTCTGCGATCTGGGGCTCGACATGGCTGGCGATCAAGTATCAGCTTGGCGTGGTCGCGCCCGAGCTCTCGGTGGCCTATCGCTTCGGGCTTGCCGCAATAGTGCTGTTCGCCTGGTGCATTTTCACGCGAAGATCGCTGCGCTTTTCCGGGCGCGCGCACGGCTATCTCGCTGCGCTGGGCGTCATGCTTTTTGGTTTGAACTACATCGGCATCTATTGGGCCGAGCGCTTCGTTACTTCGGGCCTGGTCGCGGTGCTGTTTTCAACGATCGTGTTCATCAATCCCGCCGGCATGCGGCTTGCATTCGGCACACCGTTGTCGACACGCACCTTGATTGCGGCGACGATAGGCGTCGCCGGTGTCACGCTGCTCTTCCTGCCGGAGCTCGACCAGGCAACGCACGGAGGCTCCGCGGGCTACGGTGTTGCATTCGCGCTTGGCGCCACGGTGATCGCGGGCGGCGGCAATCTGATCGCGATACGTAATCAAAAGGCCGGCATCCAGACTTTTCCGGGCACCGCGTGGGGCATGACCTACGGCGCC
>VBDA01000001.1 GCA_005883655.1 Betaproteobacteria bacterium
GAAAGCCTGCCTATTCCCAGGAGCGCGACGATGAAACTGATGCCCGCGATGGTAAGGCCCATTACGCGGGAGGCGCGGGCTGCGTCCCGCCCGCGGCCGCACATCAGCCGCGATAACCACAATCCATTCATACCATCGACGGCGACCATCCCGGTCATGAACAGGATGCTGAGACCTAGCGTAAATAGCAATCCCCCAGATTGGGCACCTAGCAGCGCGAACAGTGCCGCCTGCGTAAGCGTATCGAAGGAAATCGCGAAGAGCGCGCCGGTGAGCGCTACCAGCCAGGCGCGGTCGGCGCCCGCCCGCCCGCCGAGCCAACGCCCGCGCAGACCGCCTATCCGCACCGTCTGGCCCGGCGCAGTGTGCATGACTGTAACGACATTGATAACGCCGAGGAACAGCAAGTAAGCGATCGAGATGCACGCTCCCGCGTCTTCGAGTATTCGGGGCACGCTCCACTGATGAGCGAGCGAGCCTACTGCCAGCGCAACAATGATCACCAGCGCGCCGTGGCCCAGCGCGAACAGCGCGCCGCAAAGGCGGGCGAGCCGCGGTTGCGACTGCGCGTTGAACCGGGTGAGACCGTCAATCGCAGCGAGATGATCCGCATCCAGGCCGTGTCTCATGCCAAGCCCGAAGACCACCAGGCAGAGGGAGGCCCATTGAGTAGGAAGCTGTTCGACCACAACTCGCCCTTTAAACTGAAACCCGCAGTAAGACTAACCAAGAATACTGTTGCGCGATGTCCCGGAGGTAAAAACCGTATTTTGATAACGTGATATTGGGGCGCTAACGAAGGGTAACATCGATGCGTTTACTACCAGAGACGTTTGTTGCTGGCGAGCAATGCCAGCATGTCGCGCTGGAACTCGGGGGGACCGAACCCGAAACGCTCGCTGCCCCGGCTAAAAAAAAACGGTCGTCCGGTGCGCTTTCCGAACTCGCTCATCCATTTAATCAGCGCATCGTCCGGATCCTGCCCGGCGGGCAGCAAGATATACGCCGGCAGCTCGCGCCAGCGGATTGGAACGATGATTACACCGAGACGGTTAGGGCGGAACTCCTCCGGGAAAGGGCTGTCTCCGGCCAGCCAGCCGCAAACGAAGTTGCGACACGGCTCGACCGGACGTGCGTCGTAAATGGTGCAGCCTTCGGCGCCGAGAAAATGGCAAGGCCTGCCCGGAAACATCTCATACCCTCGGACATTGCCGGCCGCCCAGCCCTCGCAACAGGCCCGGCATGTGCCGCACTGGCGTTGCGAGGGCTGTGCGGAAGCGATGGGTATAGTTCGCTGCGGATCCATGTACTGGCGACAAAGGCGGAGCGCTTGGTGCGCCCTTCACCCGGGTTTACAGTTTAACCTTCCGGAATTCCAAGTCCAAATGCTGGCCTCCTTGTTGTGACGGTGTTTGGGTAAAAGAGTCCCGCCCTTGAGAAGGAAAGGCGTTGGGTGGGACCCGCGTTCTATAACATCGGCGCCGCGAGCGTCGGTTTTCAGGCCGGGCTATCGCACACCTCGGGTATCGGCGGCGACTGCCGGCACTGGCGCTTCGGATTTCGCGGGCAGCTTGTTAACCCGCCACCAGCCGCGCATAAATCGCGCCGTATTCTCGCGCCGCGGTATTCCAACTGAAGTCCCGCCTCATCCCGTTTCGCTGGAGCGCGCGCCAGACTGCCGGATCGCCGCGTGCGGCAGCACAGCGTTCGATCGCAACCATGAGCGCGTCGGCATTCGGCGCGAAGAACTTGAACCCGGTCGCCATGCCGTCGGCAAGCGACTCAAGTGTGCAATCGACGACCGAATCCACCAGCCCTCCCGTCGCATGGACAATCGGCGGCGTGCCGTAGCGCTGGCTGTACATCTGGTTCAAGCCGCAGGGCTCGAACCGCGACGGCATGATGAAGGCATCGGCACCGGCCTCGACGAGGTGGGCTAGCGTTTCGTCGAAGCCGATGAAGCTCGCCAGGCGTCCGGGACGGTCAGCGCTCAGCGCGCGCAGGCGTTGCTCGAGGACTTTGTCCCCGGTCGCGACGATGACGATCTGCGCCGGCAGCGCAAGAACGGCCTCGGCAACATCGAGCAGTAGATCGAGCCCTTTCTGCGCGGTCAGCCGGGTCACCGCCCCCAGCAACGCGATGTCGGGCAGTGGCTCTAGTCCGAAGCGCACCTGCAACGCCCGCTTGTTGAAAGCCTTGCGGCCCAGCGTCGCTGCGTCGTATCGCTGGGGAATCAATGGATCGTTCGCGGGATCCCAGACCGTCGTGTCGATGCCATTCAGGATCCCTGTGAGGCTCTCGCGCCGCGCCGCGAGAAGGCCGTCCAGCCCCATGCCCATCGCCTTTTGCTGGATCTCGCTCGCATAAGTCGGACTTACCGTCGTGATGGCGCTGGCGTAAAAGAGCCCGGCCTTGAGGAATGAAAATCGACCGTGATACTCGACGCCGTCGACCCCAAAGCTCGCCGCAGGCAGCCCGAGATCGGCGACCCAATGCGGCGCGAAGATGCCCTGGAACGCGAGGTTGTGAACGGTGATGATGCTAGGCGTCGAGCCGTCGTAGGCGAGCGCAGCGTACGCCGGCGCAAGTCCGGTCTGCCAGTCGTTCGCATGAACGAGCTGCGCGCGCCAAGCGACGGGGCTATGCCGCGAAGCGAGCAAAGCCGCAACGCGCGACAGCAACCCGAAGCGCAGGGGATTGTCCTCCCAGTCGGCGCCGCTGGCGTCCTGGTATGGACCGCCGTCGCGGTCGTAGAGGAGAGGACAATCGACCACCCAGGCGGGAACGCCGGTGGGCAGCTCGGCTTCGAGCAGGTTCGCCGCGGGGATTCGCGCGATGGCATCGATCGATCCAATGTTGCGCGCGCCTGCCAGCGCTGCGAGCACCGCGGGGTACCCAGGCAAGAGCAAGCGCGCATCGAGGCCGAGCTGCCGCAGCGCGACGGGAAGCGCAGCCGCGACGTCGCCCAGACCGCCGGTCTTGACGAGCGGCGCGCATTCCGGCGTTACGTAGAGGATGCGAAGCGGAGGCAAGGACGACGTCGAACAATTCGGTCGCTGGCGGCGTCAGGATGACACGAAAGCATCAATGGATCCCGGTCAGGCCGCCTCTATTCCAATATAGCAGATCACCCGTCCGGCGCCGACCATGCTAGCCTGCATAGGCGTCGCGTACGCATCGATGCTCCGCCGACAACGGCGCTTCAGGCGATGGAATATCGTGACCCGGTCGCGCGCGACGAAGGGCATTGGGTGGAGGAGCGA
>VBDA01000002.1 GCA_005883655.1 Betaproteobacteria bacterium
TCAAGGCGATCACCGTCTACGTCGCCGTTGCCACCATGATTTTCACGCTTCTCGCCGATCTGATGTACAAGGCCGTCGACCCGCGCGTGCAGCTCAAGTAGGAGCTTGACGATGCCTTACGACAAGCCGCATGCGGTTTCCCCGGGTCTGTGGGCGCTCGCCTGGCGACGCTTGAGGGCCGATGGGGTGGCGATGGTCTCACTCGCCATCGTCGCCGCGTTTTTGTTGCTCATGGTGCTTTCAGGCACCGGGCTGATCGCGAAAGACTGGTCCAGGGAAGTCGGCGTCAACTACGCGCCGCCCTCGTTCGTCGGTGCCGACGCCGAGACTCCCGGCAACGCAGCCGCGCCAACCGCCTCATCGGCGAGCAGCGCCGAAAGCGATGCGCCGACCGAGCTTCCGGTCGAGGATCCCCTGGCCGAGGCGCTGGCGGCGATTCGTGGGGAAACGCGCGGCGAAACGCAGAAATCCGAGACCGGAGTCCCTTCCGCCGACTCGGCGAGTGTCGATCCCCTGGCCGACGTCATGGCCGATATTCGCGCCAAGGGCTCGAAAGCGGAAGCGGTCGAAGCGCGCGCGGCGACGCTTCCGTTCGGCGGCGACAAGTGGGGACGCGACGTGCTGAAGAAAGTCATCAAGGGCTCCGAGACCTCGATCTTCGTCGGTTTGGCCGCGGCGGTCGTGGCGACGTTTCTCGGCACCTTGTTCGGCGCCATCGCCGGCTACTATGGCCGCTGGCTCGACGACATTTTCAACTGGTTCTACAGCGTTTTTACGGCGATACCGTATCTGCTGCTGATTCTCGCCGTCGCCGCGGTACTGCAGCAGAAAGGAATGTTCACCATCATCCTGATTCTCGGGCTGACCGGGTGGACCGGATGTTTCCGGCTGATTCGCGGCGAATATCTGAAGCACAAGGGCCGCGAATATGTGCAGGCGGCGGACGCGATAGGCGCATCGAACGCGCGGCGAATGTTCGTGCATATCTTCCCGAACATCAGCCACGTGGTACTGGTACAACTTTCGATACTGGTGGTTGCGTTCATCAAGTCGGAGGTCATCCTTTCCTTCCTGGGTTTCGGCGTCCCGGTCGACGTCGTGTCCTGGGGTTCGATGCTCAACGAGGCGCAAAACGAGCTGATCCTGGGCAAGTGGTGGCAGCTCGCGGCAGCGGGGACGGCGATGGCGTTGCTGGTCACGGCGTTCAGCCTGTTCACCGACGCGCTGCGCGACGCGCTCGATCCGAAGTTGAAATAGTGCATCAGCGGGCATCCGGCCTTAAGCCTAGCGAACGATCTCCACACAAGATGGAAACGCTTCTCACCGTCCGCAACCTGCGGGTCAACTTCCGCCTGGACAAGCACACTGCCTTCGAAGCGGTGAAGGGCATCAGCTTCGACATCCCGACCAACTCTACCGTCGCTCTGGTCGGCGAATCGGGCAGCGGCAAATCGGTCACGTCGCTTTCGATCCTCGGCTTGCTGCCCAAGGAAAATGCGACCGTTCTTCTCGGCAGCGAGATCATGTACGGCGGTCGCAACCTGCTCGAGCTGGATCAGCCCGAGCTGCGGCGGCTCCGCGGCGCCGATATCTCGATGATCTTCCAGGAACCGATGACGTCGTTGAACCCGGTGTTCACGGTCGGTTTCCAGTTGACCGAGGTGCTGCGCCTGCATCTCGGTCTTTCGCCGTCCGACGCCAGGAAGCGCGCGCTTGCATTGCTCGCCGAAGTCGGCATTCCGGATCCCGAGTTCAAGATCAACGCCTATCCGTCGCAGATGTCTGGCGGGCAGCAGCAGCGGGTGATGATCGCGATGGCGATCGCGTGCGAACCGAAGCTCCTCATCGCCGACGAGCCTACGACTGCGCTGGACGTCACGATCCAGAAGCAGATCCTGGACCTGATCAGCGATCTGCAGAAGCGGCACCAGATGTCGGTGCTGTTCATCACCCACGATCTCGCCGTGGTGGGCGAAATCGCCGATTACGTGGTGGTCATGCGCAGTGGCGAGATTCGCGAGCAGGGACCGGCAAAGTCGGTGTTCGAGAATCCGCAGGACGCCTATACCAAGGCGCTTTTGCTATGCCGGCCGCGTCTGGACCGGCGACCGGTTCGGCTGCCGGTCATCGAGGATTTCATGACCGGCGACGGCCACGCCATGCATCTGAACGAGCGCAAGCGCGGCATCGACGCCGCCGATTCCATCATCCTCGACGTGCGCCACCTGGGAAAAGACTTTTATTCGCGCGAAGGAATTTTTGGACGGCGCAAGTTCGAGGCGGTCAAGGATGTCTCGTTCAAGCTGCCCAAAGGCAAAACGCTGGGCCTGGTCGGCGAATCGGGCTCGGGCAAGACCACCGTTGGCCTGACGTTGATGCGTCTGCACGAGGCATCGACCGGCGAGGCCTTGTTCGAGGGCAAGGATATCCTTTCGATGTCGGCACGGCAGTTCATGGATTACAAACGCCGGATACAGATCATTTTTCAGAATCCGTACGCGTCCTTGAACCCGCGCATGATCATCGGCCAGACCCTGACCGAGCCGATGAGCATTCACGGCATCGGCGCCTCGGCGCAGGAGAGGACCGATCTGGCGTTCGAAATGCTGCACAAGGTGGGATTGCCCGAGGTCTCGTTCTACAAGTATCCGCATGAGTTTTCGGGCGGTCAGCGCCAGCGTATCGCGATCGCGCGCTGCCTGACGCTCAAGCCGGACATTCTGATCTGCGACGAGTCGGTGTCGGCGCTCGATGTCTCGGTGCAGGCGCAGGTGCTGAACCTGCTCTCGGACCTGCAGGACGAATATCACCTTTCGTACATCTTCATTTCGCACGATCTTGCGGTCGTCAAATACATTTCCGACGAGATCATGGTCATGAATCAGGGAGCGATCGTCGAGATCGCCAACTCCGACGATATCTACCGGCATCCGAAGCAGCCTTATACGAAGAAGCTGCTGTCGTCGATTCCCAAGGGCTGGCACCATGGAAACTGAGCGGAAACTGATGTGCAATGCCCAGTATTCCGCGCTTAGAGCGTGAACGCCATCTCGCTCACCACCGCGCCGGGCAGCCGCATGCTGCCGACGTTGCGCGAACGGTAGCTGTTGGCATCGACCACCAGCTCGCGCTCCGACGTCAGCCCGACCAGGCGATCACCCAGCAGCCGGAAGAGGCTGTCGTCGAAGCGCATCACGTTGACCGGCGCCACGATTTTTCCGTGCTCCACCCAGAACGAGGCGAAGCGCGTCATGCCGGTCATGCGGCACGCCGGCCGGTCGGAAAAGTTGAGATACCAGAGATTACCGATGTAGAGTCCGCTGTCGAGCACCGCCAATGCATCGGAAGCGCTCAGTTCCGAGCGACTCGGGCATCTCCGCTGCGTTCGCGCCGTTCGTCGCGAGGGCATATTCCTTTGCCGTGCGCGGACTCACCAGGGAACCGACAAGGCGTCCCTCGCGAACCAGCGGCACCGCAGCCGGACGCGTGAAACCCTCGCCTTGAAACGCCGGCGCTACGCCATCGACGGTGTTCTCGGTGAATCCGACCGAAGGGTCGAACGCGGCGTCGCCGTCCTGGACTCGAAACAAGCAGCTCTGACGAGTCGCGAGTGCGCGGCCCGAGAAGCCGCCCCAACATAGCATTCCGGCGATCTCCTCCATCGCCGACGGGGTGAGATAGGCGCGGTAGCTTCCCGGCTCGAGCGACCGTGCAGGCACCGCCAGCAGGGCGAGCCGTTCTCGGGCGTCGTTCATCTTGGTCGCGAACGTAGCGGCCGACCAATCGAACCCGCCGTAAGCCGTCTTCACCGCCTTGTCCGCGCGGTGGTAGAGGCTCCACTGCAAATTGAAGCTCGTCACTTCATGCCAATTGCGTTGGCCGAGCGAATTCGCGAAGCCCCGGTAGACCGGCCCCGCGGCGTAAATGCCGACCAGATCCAATCCTGCGGCGGAATCGAGCACGCTGGCGATGACTTCTTCGGCTGCCGGAAGCTTGGCAGTCTTCACCGAGCGGCTCGACTCGACGTTGGTTGCGAAGCTTAAGTGCGGATCGTCTGGAAGCTCGGACAGGGTGTCACGGAGCCAGGAAAACGCGGAAGCAACGCTCACCCGGTCGCGCGCGAGATCGCCCGACAGCGCGAAGCACTGCTCGGCGTGCCGCTGCCCGCGAATCAGGTGCAGCCTCAGGTAGCGCTGAAGGACGCTGCCCGGCTGACGAATCTTGCCGCGGTTCATGCGTACGAAGTCGGATGCCTCGGCATCGAAGGCGCAGGTGTAAACCTCACCCGGCTCGAGCGAGCGATCGAGCAGCGACGCAAGCTCGTTGAAATAAGTTTCCATGTTCACGATCTCTTGTTCTTGCCAGTGAAAGAATGAGGCGCGATCTTCATGCGTCGCCGCCGAAAACATCGACCGCGGAGAACACGCAGGCCGGAGAGGCGTGTCCGACGCGGATCAGCTGCGAAGGCTCGCCCTTGCCGCAATAGGGTGTGCCGAGAACTTCCAGCGTCGATTCATCGCCGACCCGTTTGAGACTGCGCCAGAAGTTCGCCGAGATGCCGCGGTAGTTGGGATTCTTGACCACCGTGGTGAGCTTGCCGCCTTCTATCAGCTGACCCCACTCACAACCGAACTGGAATTTGTTGCGCGAATCGTCGATCGACCACGAGCTGTTGGTGCTCATCAGCACGCCATGCTCGATCCCGGCGATCATTTCCTCGAGCGTAGAGTCGCCCGGCTCGATGTTGAGGTTGGCCATGCGATCGATCGGCGGCCGGTTCCAGCCGTCGGCGCGGGCATTCGCCACGCCGGTGACGCCGGCACGCATCTGGGAAATCGCACCGCCCAGGGGACGTTCCAGAATGCCGTTGCGGATCAGGTATGCGCGCTCGGCGCGGGTGCCGTCATCGTCGAAGGCATAGCTCGCGAGCTCCTCGGGCCTTGTCGGATCGAATGTCACGTTCAGCAGATCGGACCCGTAACGGTAGCTGCCGAACATGTCGAGCGTTACAAAGCTCGTTCCGGCGAAATTGCGCTCGTCGCCGAGGATGCGATCGAGCTCCAGAGGATGGCCGATCGACTCGTGGATTTGCAGCACCATCTGGTCGGCCAGCAGCAGCGTGTCCATGACGCCGCGCGGGCAGTTCGGCGCGGCGAGAAGCTGCAATGCTTCATCGGCGACACGGGCTCCGCTGCCGACAAACCCGAAGCGTTCGAGCATGGCCTCGCCGCCCTGCTGCGCAAGGCCGCGGTAGCCGTTCAGCGTGCGCATCTGGGTATCGCCGTTGGAATGCGCAGTGACGCTCAAGCTCGGCATGACGAAGCGAAAGCGCTGGCTGACCTCGCCACCTTTGCTGGTGAGGTAGGCGTGTTCCGCGGTTCGGGTCTCGACGCTCGCTTCCCAATCGACAATGCGCGAATCGCATCCCGCCGCGCGCGATTCTTCCGCGAGGAGCTCGTACCACTCGCGGCGCGACCACGGCTTCGCGTTCGTCTCCGGAGACGCGTAGTCCCCCCGCAAAGCCGGTCTGGGCAAGGTTCTGGAATCGATCAGCGAGCGTGGGGCGCTGGTCCGCGCCCACGCCGCTGCGCGGTCGAGCGCGGCTTGCAGGCCGCCGCGCGACAGATCGCTGGTGGCAGCGTATCCGTAGCCGCCGCCGGCGTAGACGGTGAGCATCGCGCCGCGGTCGAGTGACATCGACGGAGGCTGGGGAACGTTCTTGCGCACGCAATAGTTCTCGGCGCGCTCGTCGACCACGCGCAGCGACCAGAAGTCGGCCTCGCAATCGAGGTGGCTGAAGTCGGCATGGAGAGAATCGGTCATCGTGATCTCGAGCGCGAAAGTCGCGCGGGTTGATGAAAGGGGAGAAGGGCGGCAAAGGGGCGAATTATCGCTCGATTGGGGCGGCAAACGCTAACGAACGCTCGGCGCGTCCAGGAAGAATCGGGTCGCGCCCGCTTCCTTATCGNATGCTTCGCGAACTGTTTCAAGTAATCGTCAAGGTCCGCGCCCGCGATGAGCGCGTCGCCCGGAAGGCCTCCGGCCAGCGCTTCGCCCGACGCCTTGGCCAAGGTCTCGCGCGTACGCGTGCCATCGAGGAGCGCAAGGAGTCGCCTGGCGCTGACGTCCTTCAAGGTCAGGGTTTCGTGGCGCAGATTGGTGATTTGTTCACCGTTACGGGCTTGCCAGCGCGCCACCGGGCTCGCGAGTGGGCGCTCGCCGGCATCGCACGCGAGCGCCGGTGTCCAGACATGCGCTTCGACGACTCCCGAAATGCAAGCCTCCAGGAGCAGCGCTTCGACGCTTGGTGGCGGCGGAGTGCCTCGCGGCTGTTTTTCGAGGCGCTCCCGGTGCCATTCGCGAACCTCCGAGACGGGCGGCGTCCGCGGAAAGATTTCAACCAGCCAGCGGAGCAGCGCATTGGCGTCCGCGGCTTGGTTGGGGTCCGGGATCCCCGGCGAGCTTGCCGCGGTAAGTTGGGCAAGCTTTCCCTCGGCGGCGGCCCGAACGACACCGCTGCTGGCGCACACCAGCAGGTTTGCGAGCCGATCGGGACGCAGCGCGAAGTCGGCTCCGGTGCGCGCGCGGCACAAAAGGCTCGAGCGGAACCGACGCAGGCGCGCGAAATCGAGATACTGCTCGCGCGACAGCCGGTCCATGCCGGCGAGAAGCTGGCGGATTCCCGGTGCAACCCCCGCGTCGCTCATCATCGAAAGCTTCGCCTCCGCCAGGAATTGAAGCCCGTGCCGTTCGGCATGCGCGACGAAATCGCGGAAATACACCGGGTCGTTGGGCTGTGCCAGATCGTCGTGGCAGAGCGCGCTGTCCGACTGCCGGGCGAGGCGCAGAAACTCGCCGCGCAACGCGGCATCGCTGTCGACCTGGGTCATCGCGGGCTCGCCGAGCGCTTTGCAAAGGACTCGGGCGGCGTCGAGCCGGGCCGCAGCGCCTTCGATCGCGTCGATGTGCCGGTGCATGATCTCCCATGCAGCGCGGCGGACGTGACAGCCCGGGTAAGTGTTGTAACTGACAAACATCAGGCCGTTCCGGCTGAGGCACCGCGAGGCAAGGTCGAATAACGCATCGCGGACCGGCGCGGGCACCCAGGAGTAGACGCCATGGGCAATGATGTAATCGAACTCGCCTAGCGTCGCCGGCAGCTCGCGCAGGTCTGCTCGATGCAGGATGACGTTGGACAAGCCCAAGTCGGCGACCGCACGGCTTGCCGCGTCGATGGCGCGCGGCGAAAGATCGCAGCCCACGAACATGGCCTCAGGCAGGGTCGCCGCCATTGGCAGCAGATTGGCGCCCTCACTGCAGCCCACTTCCAGCACCCGGCACCGCGCAATCGGCGGCGGCTCAAGGCCATGAAGCCTCGCGACCGCCGCCATGGTGTCTGGATGGCTAAGCGCGTTGGACTGCCCTTCGTAGGGAACGGCGTCGTACTTCTCGATTAACGCCGCGTTGCTGGTCGGATCTTTCAATGTCCCGATTCCGGATGCGCGCAGGCCGACGTCGGCTAGCGCTTGCCTGGCAGCAGGGGCTGCGCGGCAAGCAACGCAAGGGCAGTGCCGGTGACTCGCGTAATCCGCCATTCGGGCAGCACCTGCGCGCCGAGCTGCTGATAGAACCCGATCGCCGGCGCATTCCAGTCCAGCACCGTCCATTCAAACCGCCCACAACCGCGCTCGACCGCGAGCCGGGCAAGGTGGACTAACAGCGCGCGCCCGTAGCCGCGGCGGCGAAACGCCGGCCGAACAAACAAATCCTCGAGATAAAGGCCGCGGCGGCCGAGGAAAGTGGAGAAATTATGGAAAAACAGCGCAAAACCCGCCGTTTGGTCGTCCTCCCATGCCAAAACAACTTCGACCAGGGCTTGCTCCCCGAACAGCGCGCGTTCGATGTCGCCTTCGTTTGCGATGCACAAATGCTCGAGCCGCTCGAAGTCGGCAAGCCCGCGAATCATCTCCAGAATCGCCGGAACGTCGGCGCGGGTGGCTGGCGCGATGTGCAGCGTGCTCATCGGCGGTTCGCTCCCGAATAGCCGGCGGTCATAGGCTTTCGCATCCGCGGCTGCCGGTCGGCGATCGCCCGCCATCGATCGCGGCTATATACGGCAAATCAGTGCGTTGGGTGGGCCTCATCGACATCGTTTGCAGATTTGCAACAGTCCTGGCGCGGCCAGTGTAACAACAGCGCAATTTCGTTGCGGCGGGAATCGCCCTTGCTGTAATGTCGAAACTGCTTGCCGAAAGGGTACATGCATCCCGCCCCGTCCACCGTGGGGGCATGCACTTCAGCGACCAAATTCTTAGGGGGTTACGCAATGAAATTCAGACCGAAAAAGCTATCTTTGGCTCTGGCCCGGACGTTCGGCGCCGGTATGGCGGTGACAGCAGTCTCCGTCGCCTACGCGCAGCCGGCGCCTGTGGTGCCGCTGACCCCTACGCAAGTCACGGGCTCGCGTATCGTGTCGCCGAACATCACCAGCACAAGCCCGGTGGCGCAGGTCACCGCCACCGACATCAAGCTCGAGGGCGTAACCAACGTCGAGAATCTGCTCAATAACCTGCCGCAGGTCTTCGCCGATTTCGGCAGCAACATCTCCAACGGCGCAACCGGCACGGCGTCGGTCAATCTGCGAAACCTCGGCTCGCAACGCACCCTGGTGCTCATCAACGGCCGGCGGCTGCCGGCCGGGAGCCCCACGTTCTACCCGACGGACATCAATGAAATTCCCGCCCCGCTGATCGAGCGGGTGGAAATTCTGACCGGCGGCGCGTCGGCGATCTATGGCTCCGACGCGGTGGCGGGCGTGGTCAATTTCATCATGAGGCAAAACTTCCAGGGCTTGCAGCTCGAATACGACTACAGCGCTTTCAACCACGATCAAGGCAACAGTCTTGCCGATGTCATCAGGGCACGCGCCGCCACCAACCCGCAGCAGTTCGCCGTGCCCGGCGACGTCAGTCATGATGGCGATTCCTACGACGCCAGCATCACCATGGGCAGCAATTTCGCGGACAACAAGGGTAACGCGACGCTGTTTTTCCATTACAAGCACGATCAGGCAGTCCTGCAGCGCGATCGCGATTACAGCGCATGCGCAACCGGCTCGAATTCGACGGGTCTACGGGTCTGACCTGCTCCGGCTCGTCGACGTCTTTCCCGGGACGCTTCTTTAACAATGTCAACGGCAAGTCGTTCACGATCGCCGATGCCGCCGGCGGCGTGCGGCCGTTCAACTCGACCCTCGACCAGTTCAATTTCGCTCCATACAACTACTACCAGCGCCCGGACGAGCGATACGGGTTCAACGCGTTTGCCCACTATGACGTCAACGAGCATGCGCGCGCGTATGGCGAGTTCAGCTTCAACGACGACCATACGGTGGCGCAGATCGCCCCCAGCGGCCTCTTCTTCGGCGGTCAGGAATTTTTCCTGAAGAACAATAATCCGTTCCTGTCGCAGGCTTTCAAGGACGCGTTCGGCATCACCCCGACGACCCCCGGTGACCTCCTTATCGGCCGCCGCAACCTGGAGGGCGGAGGGCGCCAGGATGACCGCCGTCACACGGCGTTCCGCGGTGTCCTGGGCGTGAAGGGCGATATTTTCAAGAACTGGGACTACGACATCTTCGTCCAGACCGGGAAGGTCATCTATTCGGAGACCTACCTGAATGACTTTTCGAAAACGCGCATCACCCGCGCGCTGGACGTCGTGAGCGACCCGGTCACCGGCCAGCCCGTGTGCGCGTCGAAGCTCGACGGCAGCGACCCCAACTGCGTTCCGTACAACATCTTCAGCCTCGGCAAGGTGACGCCCGCGGCGCTTGCCTACCTGCAGACGCCGGGCCTGCAAAAGGGCTCGACCCAACAATCCGTGCAGGGTGCCACGATTACGATGGCGGCTTCCCTGGGCGAAAACCGGCATCGGCGTATCGTTAGGCGTTGAGCGTCGTGTCGAGAAGCTCGATCTCGAAACCGACACCGCGTTCTCGACCTTCGACCTCGCGGGACAGGGCGGGCCGACCATCGGTCTCGCCGGCCAATTCACCGTCAAGGAAATCTTTGGCGAAGTAAAAGTGCCGATCATCGAAGGCGCGCCGTGGGCGGATCTGCTCAGCATGAATGCCAGCTATCGCTACTCCGACTACAGCACCAACAAGACGACCGACTCCTACGGCATTGGCGCCGAGTGGGCCCCCATCAAGGCGGTGAGGCTCCGCGGCAGCTACCAGCAGGCCGTGCGCGCCGCGAACGTGATCGAGCTCTTCCTGGCGCAGGGACTGAATCTGTTCAGCCTGGCCGCCGATCCTTGCGGTGGCCCCACGCCGAGCGCCACGCTGGCGCAGTGCCAGCGGTCCGGTGTGAGCGCGGCTCAGTTTGGAAGCGCCCTTCTCACCAACCCCGCGGGCCAGTACAACTACGTCCAAGGCGGCAATCCCAACCTGGACCCCGAAAAGGCGAAGAGCACCACGCTTGGCGCCGTTTTCACGCCGATGAAAAACCTGAGCGGCTCGATCGACTACTTCAATATCAAGGTCGACAACCAGATCAGCAACATCTCGCCCGCGTTGATCGTGACGCAATGCGTATTTTCGGGCCAATTCTGCGATTTGATCCACCGCGATGCGCAGGGAACGGTGTGGCTGACCGGTTTCGTCACCGCGACCAACATCAACATCGCGAGCCAGAAGACTTCGGGCGTCGACTTCACGCTCGATTACACCTGGCCGATGCAGAACAACTGGGGAAGCCTCAACTTCAACTTCATCGGTACCTGGCTCAGCGAATTCAAGACGACGCCGGTTCCAGGACTGGGCGAATACGACTGCAAGGGCCTCTTCGGCGTCACCTGCGGCACCCCGCTGCCGGAATGGCGCCACAAGTTCCGGACGACCTGGATGACCCCGTGGAATGTCGACTTTGCCGTGACCTGGCGCCACTTTGATTCGGTGAAGATCGACCAGAGCAGCGGCAATCCGCTCCTCAACGGCGCCTTCGATGCGGTAAACGGAGAGTTGGCGGCAAGGGAGTACATTGATCTCGCCGCGTCGTGGAACGCCACCAAGCAGCTCACGATCTGGGGTGGAGTCAACAACGTGTTCGACAAGGATCCACCGATCATCTCGTCGAGCATCGCGGGCCCGGCGTTCGGCAACGGCAACACTTA